>QIJL01000422.1 GCA_003232435.1 Flavobacteriales bacterium
TCTATTTCAAATCATGGAAAAGTTTTAATATGAAGGACTTTTAGTCCTTAGTCAAAGAAACCCCTGCACTTGTAGTGCAGGGTGGTTTAGTCTCTTTGTTTTTTAAAAGAAATGAATTAATCTCTTTGGGTTTAATTCCCCGGCTTGCCTCGTTTCATTTTCTGTGATGTTTGGACACGAATTTTCACAAATCCTCTTTTTCACGAATTGGAATTTGGTGCTTGGGATTTGAGATTTTAATGCCTCGTGGGCTTGCCCCGAGGATTCTTTACTAGAGGTGCCCTTAATCATTAGAATTCTTCGAGGCTCTGCTCCGGGGTTTCCTATTTACCTCTCCTTAAGAGGAAAGACCTGACAGGTTTTCAAAACCTCTCAGGTCTAAAAAAACAGACATTATTTGCAGTTCTGGGCAGGGCAAGATACAGTCTTGACCATTCGGGACGATTTTCGGCCCCCGAGGCCAAAATGATTGAAGTAGTATAAAATAAGATCGGTCAGATGTATTTCGAGAAGATTTATGATCTTTGGGCATCTTCAATGATAAGTATCTGTTTCATATTTCAAAACAGTCTCTAAGTCGTAAACAAAAGAAGTTAAAAAGAAGTTAAAAAGTATCACATACGTATCACGAGAATTTGTAAAAGCTCTAAAACGTCTTTGTACCGATCAATTCTAGGTTTTTCATAATCCATCCTAATAAAACCAGTTTTTACTGGTTGAAATGTTCACAGAATTATAACGGAAATTGTTCGGAATTTTATCTTTTCGTGATTTTTTAGTTATACGTAGTAGGTAAGTTTGTAAAGTAATCATAAAAACATATAAAATATGAAAAATGTAAGAAACCCGTTTGCTTTATTTTTATCTATAGTGTTGCTTTTCGCACTGTCATCATGTAGTGATGATGGCATTGATGGCATTGATGGTGCCGATGGCATTGATGGCATGGATGGAATGGATGGTGCCGATGGCATGGATGGTGCCAGTACACCGAAAACGGCGACATTGGACTTTAACCTTAATGGTCTGGAAGATCTAGGCCCTGATTATTTATACGAAGGCTGGGTCATTGTAGACGGGAGTCCTGTATCGACCGGGATTTTTTCGGTCAATAGCTCCGGTGCACTTTCAAAAAGTTCTTTTGAGGTAGATTCGGTAATGTTGGCAGCAGCATCGACATTTGTACTTTCAATTGAACCAACAGTTGACCCTGATCCCGCGCCAGCAGCAACAAAAATACTAGTTGGCGATTTTTCAGGAAGTACTGCGATGGTAAGCTCTGATGGTATTGTTGGAGACTTTAGCACCACAGCAGGAACCTATATTTTAGCAACTCCTACAGATGGTAATGCCGATACAGACGAAAGAAGTGGTGTTTGGTTTTTAGACAACTCTAGTGGAATGCCAATGTCAGGATTTGTAGATTTACCAACGTTAGGCGATGGCTGGAAATACGAAGGTTGGGCAGTTATAGGCGGTATGCCAATAAGTACAGGAACCTTTTTAGTTGCAGGTGCAGCCGACGATAACGCATCTTCATCTCCATACAAAGGTGATGCAAACGATGGGCCTCCTTTTCCTGGAGAAGATTATTTACAAAATGCTCCAGCAGGATTCCCCTCCTTCCCGACAGACTTAAGAGGAACTACAATCGTTATTTCCGTAGAACCTTACCCAGATAACAACCCAGGGCCTTTTACGCTAAAACCATTAGCGCACATGGTGCCAGATGACGCAGTAGACCATGTTGCAATTGCAATGGGAAGTGGTCCAGTTGTATCGCTATCTGGAACGATTACTCGATAATCTATTAATAGAGTTTGAACTCAGGCTTAGAGTAAAATACATCTTTGATTGGTATAATCAGATTTATTTCCCATCGAAAAGAGGATGTCTAAAAAGTATAGTTCAATGTCATATTGAGCCTGCCTGCCGGCAGGTCTGAAAACCAAAGCCACCGTTTTTAACGGTGGTTTTTTACTGCCCCGTGATGCTTGAAAAAATCTTAGATCCGAAATCAGGTTTTTGAAGGTTTACAAGGAATAATAATTGCTTATTTTTGCGCGGATTTATAAAAGGAAAACTATGCTGTCTGTATCAAATTTGTCGGTACAATTCGGAAAAAGAGTGCTCTTCGATGAGGTGAATATATCTTTCACACAAGGAAATTGTTATGGTATAATCGGGGCCAACGGCGCGGGAAAGTCAACTTTTCTGAAAATCCTTTCCGGGGAGGTCGACCCGACCTCTGGTCAGGTACATCTCGAACCGGGTAAACGTATGTCGATTTTAGAACAAGATCACAACGCCTATGATGAGTTCGGTGCGCTTGAAACCGTGGTCATGGGCAATAGGCCATTGTTCGCCATCAAAAAAGAAATAGATGGCCTTTATGCGGATTATTCTGATGAAAATGCCGATAAAATTGGCGAGCTACAAGTTCGCTTCGAGGAAATGAACGGCTGGAACGCCGATAGTGATGCCGCCGCCTTATTATCAAATCTCGGAATTGCAGAAGAACTGCACCATACTGCCATGGCCGATATCGATCCAAAATTAAAGGTACGGGTTCTTTTGGCTCAAGCTCTGTTTGGTAGTCCTGATGTGCTGATTATGGATGAGCCTACAAACGATTTGGATTATGATACGATCAGTTGGCTTGAACATTTTCTTGCCGATTATGAAAATACGGTAATAGTCGTTTCACACGACAGACACTTTTTAGACACCATTTGTACCCATATCTCCGATATTGATTTTGGTAAGATGAATTTGTACTCCGGCAACTACACTTTTTGGTATCAGAGTAGTCAATTGGCATCACGTCAAAGGGCACAACAAAATAAAAAAGCCGAAGAAAAGGCCAAGGAACTGCAAGAATTTATTTCGCGATTCAGCGCTAATGTAGCAAAAAGCAAGCAGGCCACTTCGCGAAAGAAAATGTTGGATAAACTAAAGATAGAAGATATCAGGCCTTCTAGCAGAAGGTACCCCGCGATAATCTTCGAGAGGGAGCGCGAGGCCGGGGATCAGATTTTGAATATCGATGGTTTGGCGGCTTCTTCGGAAGATGGCGATTTGTTGTTCAGCAAAGTGAACATTAATTTATCAAAAGGAGATAAGGTCGCCGTAATTTCGAAAGATTCGCGTGCGACCAGTGCGTTTTACGAGATATTGAATAGTAAAAGAAGGGCAGATCAAGGGTCATTTCAATGGGGGGTAACCACCAACCAATCGTATTTACCCTCGGATAACACCAATTATTTTACTTCCAACGATAGTTTGGTCGATTGGCTAAGACAATGGGCCAAAACCGAAGAAGAACGCGAAGAGGTTTATATTCGCGGGTTTTTAGGTAAAATGTTGTTCAGAAAAAGTGCTCGGTTTTGTCAGGAGGGGAGAAAGTTCGTTGCATGTTGAGCCGTATGATGATGCTTAGGGCTAATGTGTTAATGCTTGATGAGCCCACTAACCACTTAGATTTAGAGAGTATAACAGCCTTTAATAATTCTCTTAAAAATTTCAAGGGAACGGTACTTTTCACGACCCATGACCATGAATTTGCCCAAACCGTGGCCGATCGCATCATAGAATTGACCCCTAAAGGCAACATTGACAGATATTTAACGTTTGATGAGTATATGTCTGACAAGACGATAAGGGAGCAGCGTGCCAAAATGTACACGGTTCCGGTATGATATTTTTGTAAGACCCAAATTTTACAACATATGAAAACCTACAATCTCATTTATGCCCTCTTGGCATTTGCAATTATTGGCTGTAATAAATCGGATAACGACGGAGGCGACAACAAAAAGAACCCCGGCGCAGATGCAGCCTACACCTTACTGGTCAAAGAAGACGGAGTGCTTACCAGTACCTTGATAAACGCAACGGTCGAGGTTACAACTTTGAACCCTGCGGCAAGCCCCTTTGAAGATATGCCTTTGCCAGATCTGACCTATAAAGATGGCGCAGTGTTTACCGCTTATCACAAGGATACCGATTGCGGTGGAAAGATTTCTCAATTTGATTTCTCGGATGATAGCTCGAAAAACATGGATTTATTTTCCGATCTGACGGACTGTGAACTTACAGCGACTGCCATAGCGCATTCGGACAACATGTTTTATATAGCATATAGCCCTGAAGATGGTTCAGATTACCTAGTCCGCGCCATCGACCCGAGCAAGACGGAATCGAATTTCATAGATGTGCCACTAAAGACCCAGCCACAAGACCCTACATACATTCCTAAAGAACTTGTTTTTGCCAACAATAAGCTTTTTATTTTGGGCCATGATGAAGAAGCAACTGATGAGTATCATGTTTTGGTTTTGGATCCAGCTACGAATAATTTAATTCATGATGTCAATTTGGGATTCGATGTTAAACAGATATTTAAAAATCCCGGTGATAATATAATCGTTAGCTATAGCGAACTTCATACCGAGCTTAATAGTACTACGATGGCCGTGGAATACACTAACTATGGGTCTGGCACCGAACCTCAGTTTACGAACTCGAAGTATAATCACTTTGATGGAGATGGTAGAATGTACTACGAAATGCCACCCGGCTCACATAGTACTTACCCAATAATTCCAGCGGTATATGATTTTGAAGAGCAACTGGCCATTTTGTATGTGTATGAAAATTTCTTGACCGAATCAGAGCGTAACTTTGAATTCGAAATCGAGAGCACGACCATGGTCTGCTATGATGATAAAAACGAGTTCATTTTGATAGGATATAAAAAGATGGGAAGTTCTAACAAAGGCGGCCTCATGAGAATTAAGCCTGCTCCGGAGCCCGAGCTTATCGATAATCTAGATGTAGACGGAATACCCTATAAACTCTTTGTAGAATAAATACACACCCAACTCGATCTAAAAAGCATTTGGCTATTGTCAAGTGCTTTTTTTATGTGTTGATGTATCTACTATTCCAAATTGCATTGTTGAAATTCTTGCCCTGCGCAAAACCGTAGAATAATGACTATTGCGGCAATCATCCTGAAGATGAAAAAGAATAATAGGCCGAACTCCGCTATCGAATTCGATCTTGAGAATAATCCGATGGGAATTAGCAAAGTCAATATCTAACTTATCAAGAAGTAACTATTCAGCCCCTCTCTTGTCATTCCGAAGCACCTGCCTGCCGGCAGGTTCGGAATGACAAAGGGGGAGGAGAAAGCACTTCGGCTGAATAGTTATATCAAGAGTACAAACCAGGCGAGATTCACGATATTCTTAAAAGGCCACATTATTATTTTCCGAAGAGGGTGTAGATTGCTTCCCCATTTACGTATCAAATAAAAATAACCGTTTCCGATAGGAACGAAAAGTATTGGGCCGTCTTTATCTTTTAATCGAAAAGAATTCCCCGATGCTCTGCCCGCCCCTGCCTGCCTGCCGGCAGGGTTGGTTTCAAGAAATTCTTTATTTTGAACATTTTTGAGGGAGCCAACACCTTAAACCCTTTCAACTCGGTTTGATGGTTTTTCTCAAGTTGTCTAATCTTCGAAATTGCTTCCTTGGGAATGACCCCTTTGAAAAGTTTTGAATCTAAAAATCGAAGTCGGTAATTGATACAAATTTTCTTGATTTGCTCTATATGGAATAAATTTCCATCTTGTAGAAGGTCGGGGTCAAACGAATTGCTGGATTTTTCAAAAGCTCCCGAAATGTTTTTTTGAATAGTTTGGCGTTCAATCTGGTTTTGCTCTAAAATGGCAAAAACTTCCTCTAAACTTTTTTCCCTGCCATCAGATTTTTCTTTGGCCCGCGATAATTTTTCTTGAATGTTTGTTCGCTTCATCATCTTATTTCTCGGCGCTCATTTACTCAAAATTAGCGAAATAGGAATCTGTTCGTGCATTACATCGAAAAAACTATGTTAATGTTGTGTTAATTTAGATGTACCGCACTTTTACCTATTGCATTATCGGGTCTTTTCATTGTATCTTGTCGGCGAACCCATACCGTTCATCGATCATTTGTTTTTTTGCTAATAGTAACCCTACGAGAACCTATGAAATTTATGGTGCCCCCAATGTCCTTAATCTTTCTGTTTATTACCTTTTTTACCACAGCTCAAGACATTAAAACTTCGATAGTTTCAGAAATGGATCCTGAGAAATCGATTCTCAAAAACACCGAAGATTCTGAAAATCACACAACGCTTTTGGCCGCGATGAGAGGATCGGATTTAGAGGAAGCCCTCGGGTACGATGGTCCCTTTACGCTTTTTGCACCATCCGACAAGGCTTTTGAAAAGCTGCCTCGACATAAAGTTGCCGAACTTTTAAGACCAGAAAATAAGAAGCAATTGCAAGAGGTGATGGCCTATCATATCGTGGCCGGAAATCTTTCCGCCTCTAAAATACTAAAGGCGATGTGCCGCGGAAAAGGGAAAGCTACCTTCACTACTGTTCAAGGCGATCAGATTACAGCCACAATGAAAGGGATTGATATCATTTTGACCGACAACTCAGGAAATTCTGCAATGATTACTACCGCCGATGCAAATCAGTGCAATGGTGTAATACACGAAATAGATAGTGTAATACTTCCCGGAAAACTTTAGAATTACCTTAGCTCTGCGCCAAGTTCTTTTTTATAACGAGCCTGTAGTTTGCCCATTATCTTATCGATCTGTTTGTCGGTCAAGGTGCTTTTTTCATCTTGTAGCGTAAAGCTGACTGCGTAGGACTTTTTTCCTTTTGGTAATTTCGAACCTTTATAGACGTCGAAAAGACTAATGTTTTTTATCAATTTTTTCTCCGTATGAAAACCAAGGTCATAGATTTTTTTGAAAGGAACTCCGTCATCCAACAACAAAGCAAAATCCCTTTTTACTTCGGGATATTTAGGTATGGCCTCAAAAACAATTTCATTTTCTTTGACCAGTTGCGAAAGACTATCCCAATTGAAGTCTGCATAGAGAACTTCCCGTTTGATATCGAATTTTTTAAGTATCCCCTTACTAACGATTCCGAAAGTCACCAATTCTTTCTTTTTTCCTGTTATGGTAATTCCTTCCGAAAACAGATCGTTTTCGATTGGTTCTGAATTGTCAAAACTGATTCCTAAACGACCTAGCGTGTTTTCTACCACTTTTTTTAGATAGAAAAAGTCGTTCTTTTTTGAAGGCAGCGCCCAACTGTCTTCATTACGATTTCCTGTTAGATATAACGCCAGATGCTTTTGCTCCTTCTGGCCCTTCTTTTCTTGGGAATAGGTTTTCCCGAATTCAAAGAATTTCAGATTTTGTTTCTTCCTATTGATATTATAAGAGAGGGCCTCCAACCCTGTAAAAAGCATTGATTGCCTCATGGCGGAAAGGTCGCCGCTCAAAGGGTTCAGCATTTTTACCGAAGCTTTTTCGTCAAGATCGGTCGATAGTTTTATATATTCTGGCGAGCTAAGGCTGTTCGTCATGATTTCGAAAAATCCTTGTGCAGCTAATTGGTCCCCGATTTTTTGTTCGAGCTTATGGTCTTCGAATTTTGAAGTTGGCGCAATTGACGCATTTAACTTTTGACGAGTTTTGACATTGTTATAGCCATAGACCCGTAAAATTTCTTCAATGACGTCGACCTCGCGTTTCACGTCGACCCTATAAGATGGTATGGCAAGCCCCAGACCACTCTCGGTTACGCTCTTTACCTTTATTTGTAATGAGGCCAAGATCGATTTGATGGTATCCCTTTGGATTTCTTCGCCAACAAGTTTGTCGATTTTGTCAAAAGAAAGGAACACTTGATGATCCTCGAACTGCTTCGGATAAAAATCCACGATATCGGAAGTAATATCTCCCCTGGCGATTTCCTTGATCAACAATGCAGCACGTTTCAAGGCGTATTCGACGTTTTCGATATCGATTCCGCGTTCGAACCTGAATGACGCATCGGTGTTCAGGCCATGTCGTTTTGCGGTTTTACGTATTGTTACCGGATCAAAATAAGCACTCTCCAAGAAAATCGAAGTCGTTTTATCGGTCACTCCGGTGTTGATTCCCCCCAAAACCCCTGCAATACACATCGGTTTTTCAGCATCGCAGATCATCAGGTCATCTTCGTGCAGAACGTGCTCCTCTCCGTCAAGTGTCATGAATTTAGTGCCCTTTTCGACCGTCTTTACGATGATGTTCTTATCATAGATACGGTCGGCATCAAAGGCATGCAACGGCTGCCCCAGCTCGTGTAAAACATAGTTGGTCGCATCGACTATGTTGTTTTTTGTTCCAACGCCGATGGCGTTAAGCCTATTTTTCAGCCAATCGGGCGAGGGTTGAACAGTGAGATTACTAAGGGTAATTCCACAATATCTTGGGGCTAGTTTGCTATTCTCGACCTTGACCTGCAATTTTCTAGACCGTAGGTCGACATGAAATTTGCCGACGGATGGCGTGACTATTTTTTTGTTGATTTTCTGTTGCTCCAATCCCGCTTTGAGATCTCTTGCGACGCCGAGATGACTCATGGCGTCCGAGCGATTGGGGGTTAGGTCGATTTCAAAAACCTGATCATTCTCCAATTCAAAAACTTCCGAACAGGGCGTACCGGGTTTAAGGGAGGCATCGAGTACCATAATTCCATCATGGCCCGCACCAAGCCCAAGTTCATCTTCGGCACATATCATACCTTCACTTGTTTCGCCGCGTATTTTCCCTTTCTTGATTTTCCAGGGTTCCCCTTTGTCATCGTACAAAGTAGTACCGATTGTGGCTACGGGTACTTTTTGACTTTTTGCCACATTAGGCGCTCCACAAACTATTTGAAGGGGTTTATCAAGTCCGATATCGACCGAGGTAAGTTTAAGACGATCCGCATTGGGGTGCTTCCCACAACTTAGCACATGACCTATCACAACACCTTTCAGTCCGCCCTTTACAGATTCGTAAGGCTCGATTCCGCCGACCTCAAGACCTAGGTTGGTCAGCATCTCGCCGGTTTTATCGGCTTCGAAATCAATCGGAATAAACTGTTTTAGCCAGTTGTATGAAATCTTCATCGGTCAGGTTTGTAGGCGGTAAAGATAAATCAATATATCATAAATTGAAACGCCTTATTTTTAATTGTAATTATAAAGTTGTTTCTTCGGTAAAAGCTTAAAATCATGCTAATTAGAAATCTATTTTTGGCCTCATTATGTGGATTAACCATCGGTTGTTCAGAGCAGAAAAAAGTAGAGCTTTCAGAAGGAATATGGTTGGTCGAACTTCAGACGATGGACAATGAAATTCTACCTTTTAATTTAAAATTGATCCAGTCGGAAACAGGGGAATACTACGGTGAGATTTACAATGCAGAAGAGGTTATTACTGTTGATGAGATTGAAATCATAGGAGATTCAATAGTAATCAAGCCACCTGTTTTTCAAGGTTATTTGACAGGAAGATTTACTTCGAACACTATTGCAGGAGAATTTATAAAAGAAGATTTGGATAGAATCGCCCCTTTCAAAGCGCACCTTGGTATTAAAGAACGTTTCAGGAATTCTAAATCTTCCACTCAAAATGTTTCCGGCATTTGGGAAACCGAATTCAGTCAGGGTACAGAGGATAGTTATATGGCAAAAGGCATTTTCACACAATCAGGAGACAAGGTCAGGGGCACTTTTCGAACGACCACCGGTGATTATCGTTATCTAGATGGAGTTGTGATGGGAGACTCCTTAAAGGTTTCCGCCTTTGATGGGGCGCATGCTTTTTTGTTCACGGCCAAGGCAACGGATTCCACCTTGAACGGAACGTTCTACTCTGGCAATCATTTTAAGGAACCTTTTGTTGCAAAACGCAATGAAGATTTTGAACTTCCCGATGCCGATTCTTTGACTTTTTTGAAGGAAGGCTATGACAAATTGGCTTTTTCTTTTCCGGACGCCGAGGGCAATATGATTTCTTTGGATGATGAACGATTTAAAAATAAGGTGACCTTGGTACAGATTATGGGCACTTGGTGCCCCAGTTGCTTGGACGAAACCAAATTCTACGTTGACTTCCTAAGAAACAACCCTAATATAGATGTAGAGGTTGTAGCCCTGGCATTCGAATATTCCAAAACGAAAGAAAGGGCATTTAAAAGTATTTCACGCTTACAGGAAAGAATCAATGTAGAATACCCCATATTATTGGCCCAATTCGGCACATCGGATAAAGAGAAGGCACAAGAAAAGCTACCCATGCTGAACCATATACTTTCCTATCCGACCACGATCTACATTGATAAAAAAGGAAAAGTCAGAAAAATACATACTGGTTTCAATGGCCCGGCAACAGGGAAGAAGCACGAAGAATTTAAAAAAGAATTTAAAAAGTTTGTTGAAGTGTTGCTTAAAGAGTAGGTTATCGAATGGCCTGTCCTGATAAATTATTATCGGCCTTGTCTGTAACGAAACTTAGGTCAAATCGTCTTCTTGACAACCAACACCTTCACGAATGAAAAACCAATCGACTACAATATCACTTCGTTTATTGGCAAGAATTGCTGGAATTTTATATTTGATCGTCATCGTAGGGGGAATTTTTTCGGAAGTTTTCGTTCGTCAAGAGTTAATGGTGTATGAAGATCCGGTGGCTACCGCAAATAATATTATTCAAAAGGAAGGCCTCTATAGACTGGGCTTTGTAATAGGGTTGGTTTATTTGATGTGCAACATTCCTTTGGTTCTGATCTTCCACGAAATATTCAAAAGTGCAAATAGGTTTCTTGCTTTACTTTTTCTGCTTTTCTTTTTAACGGGCAATATTCTGGAAATAATGAATATGATCAATCATTATCTACCACTGGATTTTGTCGAAATCGGAGCGAACCTTGAAGGCCTTGGTAAAGAAACATCGGCAGCCTTGGCATATATGTCGCTTTCTACCCATTCCACAGGTTTCAGTATAAGTCTGGTGTTCTTTGGTTGCTATTGTTTGTTGTTGGGTTATCTTATTTATACATCGGATTTTTTACCTAAATTAATCGGCTTGCTAATGGTAATTGCGGGAATATGCTATCTCTTTGATAGTTTTTCGGTTTTTCTGGCTCCGGAATTTGCAGAGAGCTTATTTCCTTATATTTTCATACCTTGTTTCTTGGCAGAATTATCTTTGGCGATTTGGCTTTTAGCAAAGGGAATTAAGAGTAGAGATGTTCGAATATGACAAGTTTAATAGAATACCGCTAAGTTTTGAATCGAGCCTTTTCTAAATAATCGTTGATTTACCTAAGCCGATATTTTCATCATTAATGCTCAAATTCTCATCTGAATCCACGATATTATCCGCGATAAAATCCCCGACATAATCCGTTCCGTACTTACTGCTGCCCATAATATCGGGTGTCACTATTTTTTTTACAAAAGACTTTCTAACCGCTGCAACTACTGCATTCGATTCCTCTTTTAAATCGAAATGTTGTAGTAGCATGGCCGTACTTAAAATAGAGGCTATCGGGTTGGCGATGTTTTTGCCCTTTGCCTGCGGATACGAACCATGAAAGGGTTCGAACATTGCATTTCCCGTTCCTACGGATGCCGAAGGAAGCAACCCGATGGATCCAATGATAACACTACCTTGATCCGATAAAATGTCTCCGAACATATTGTCGGTAAGTATTACATCGAATTGCGCGGGTTTCAGCATCATCTGAACCACGGCATTATCGATGAACATACATTCCAATTTCACATCGGGATAACTTTCGGAAATTTCGGTCACGACCCTACGCCATAATCTTGAAGTTTCCAGAACATTCGCCTTATCGACAAGGGTCAATTTTCTTTTGCGTCTTTTGGCTGCCTTGAACGCCAAATGTGCAATGCGACTTATTTCCACTTCGGAATATTGGCATAGATCCGATGCAATGGTCCCGTCTTCGTTCAGTTTTTTTTCCCCGAAATAAATTCCACCGGTAAGCTCGCGATAGATGACAAGATCCGTTCCGGCGATCAACTTATCACTGAGTATGGCGTTTTCGATAATCGACGGAAAAACCTTTACGGGCCGAATGCAGGCAAAAAGTCCCAGTTCTTTTCGCAACCTTAGCAAGCCTTGCTCAGGGCGTACCGTCGCATCAGGATTGTTGTCGTATTCGAGGGCACCAATAGCCCCGAAAAGAATGGCATCTGAATCTTTACATAGTTGTAAAGTCTCGTTGGGCAAGGGCCGCCCATTATTCGAAATGGCTACAGCACCAAACGGGGCTTCAGTAAAAATGAAATGATGATTGAAAGTTTCCTCTACGGCCTTTAGGCATTTGACGGATTGCTCGAGAACCTCTGGCCCGATGCCGTCTCCGCCTAAAAGAGCTATCTCAAGTCGCATTAGGTAATGCTTTCGTAATTAATATTGCTTGAGACGATGATCTTGTGAATATCTTCGTCAACCACTTCTTTTTTGCTATCTGCATATTTCAAGAATTCTCGATACACATCGTCTAACTGAAGCTTGGTCAATTCATAGCCGACTTTTTTAGCGCGATAGGCCAGGGCGGCCCTTCCGCTTCGCGCGGTCAATACAATCGAGGATTCGTCTACGCCTACATCCTCGGGATCTATGATCTCATAGGTTTCCCTGTTCTTGATGACACCGTCTTGATGTATGCCAGAGCTGTGCGCAAATGCATTGGATCCTACAATCGCCTTATTGGGCTGTACCGGCATTCCCATTTTTTGGGAAACCATCTGACTTGTGCTGTATAATAACTTGCTGTTGATATTCGTGTCGAGGTTTAGGTCTGGGTGTTGCCTCAGGATCATGACTACTTCCTCTAAAGAAGTATTTCCTGCACGTTCGCCTATACCGTTGATGGTACATTCGATCTGTCGGGCACCGTTGATGACCCCTGCAATGGAATTCGCAGTGGCAAGCCCTAGATCGTTATGGCAATGGCAAGAAAGAATAGCTTTATCGATACCCTTCACATTTTCTTTCAGGTACTTCATTTTGGCCCCGTATTCTTCCGGAAGACAATAGCCCGTCGTATCCGGAATATTCAATACGGTAGCGCCCGCCTTGATCACAGCTTCGCAGACCCTGGCGAGAAATTCGTTGTCGGTTCTTCCCGCATCCTCGGCGTAAAACTCGACATCCTCTACGAAAGACTTGGCATAACTTACCGCTTCCATCGCACGTTCGATAATAGCGTCACGGTTCGAATTGAATTTATGTTTGATATGCGAATCGGAAGTACCGATACCGGTATGTATTCTTGGTTTTTTAGCAGGTTTTAAAGCTTCCGCAGCAACTTCAATGTCTTTTTTGACAGCTCTTGTAAGACCGCAAACGGTAGCGTTCTTGACCAATTTGGCAATTTCAGTGACCGAATCGAAATCCCCGGGGCTAGATATCGGAAAGCCCGCCTCAATGATATCCACACCCAAATTGTCCAACCGTTCCGCAATGACCAGCTTTTGGTTCGCATCCAATTTGCAGCCCGGTACTTGCTCGCCATCTCGCAAGGTGGTATCAAAAATGTGTACTATATCTTTGCTCATTATATTTACGTAGTTTAGCTATCCTATACGAATATATGACCCTTGTATCAAATGTCCTAAAAAATGCAATGTCGTTTACAACACTGAAGCACTTTTTACATACTTTAATAAACTGTAAGACAATTGTTTAACCCTTATTTTTTACGATGACAAATACGCATAAAGATGCACTATTTGTTCTTGTCAAGTCGCTTTCAAAATCTGAGAAGCGGCAGTTCAAGCTGTATGTGGGGCGTCTGGGCGTAAATACCGATGCCAAGTTTTTGGCACTTTTTATTTTGCTCGATAAGCTGAGAAACTACGATGAAAAGGTAATATTGGAAAGCGGCATTGTAAAAAAGGCGCAGTTATCGAACCTTAAGGCGCACCTCTATAAGCAGATCTTGGTCAGTTTAAGGTTGAATCCCGTTAATCAGAATATTCGCGTTCAGATACGCGAGCAGCTTGATTTTGCTACCATATTGTATCAAAAGGGATTATACAAACAGAGTTTGAAGATTCTCGATAAGGCGAAGAATACCGCCATTGAGAATGAGGAGAAGAACATTGCCTATGAAATCGTAGAGCTCGAAAAGATAATCGAGACCCAATTCATTACCCGAAGTATTCCCGATCGAGCCGATGAACTTGCCGTTCAGGCAAAAGAGCTTTCGGCCCATAATGTAATGACGAGCAAACTTTCGAACCTTTCCCTTCAGTTATACGGATGGATGCTCAAAGTAGGCTATGTGCGCAACGATGATGACTTTCAAAAAATAAAGAAATATTTTGAAAGACAACTGCCTGAAGTAGCTATTGAAAAGCTCGGTTTTCGTGAAAAACTTTGGCTTTATAAGGCTCATCTGTGGTACAGTTTTTTGACCCAAGATTTTCTATCGTGCTATAAATATGCCAGCAGATGGGTCGATCTTTTCAATGAGCGACCTGACATGATTCAAATGCATCCGGTTTTCTTCTTAATGGGAAATAATTATTTGTTAGAATCTTTATTCAATGTGAAATACAGCTCACAGTTTAAAGAAACACTTGAAGAATTGGAAACTATGGTCGCCAGTAAGGACTTTCCGAAGAACGATAATATTTCTTCTTTGGTTTTCCTATATATCAATTCCCATAAATTGAACCTTCATTTTATGGAAGGCACGTTCAAAAAGGGCCTTTATTTGGTGCGCATAATCGAATACGGAATCAACAAGCACAAAGACCGAATCGATGCCCACCATATCATGGTATTGTACTACAAGGTCGCCTCTTTATATTTTGGAAATGGAGACCATAAGAATTGTATCCTTTATTTGAACAAGATTATCAAGAACAAAAGCCTTCGCATGCGGGAAGACCTCATGTGTTTTGCACGTGTACTTAGTCTTGTAGCACATTACGAGGCAGGTATGGATTATCATTTAGAAGTGCAATTGAAAAGTACGTACAAGTTTCTGCTAAAGATGAACGATATGCACGCTGTGCAAAAAGAGATGTTGAACTTTCTACAGAACCTTCGAAATATTTACCCGCATGAATTGAAGAACGAGTTCGAAAAGCTTCATAAAAAACTCAAAAAGTATGAAGACCACCCGTATGAGAAACGCCCGTTTTTGTATTTGGATATTATTTCTTGGTTAGAGAGCCATTTGCAGAACGAACCTGTGGCGTTGATAATTCAACAAAAGGCCAAACTGCTTACCCGTTAAGCATTCTTGATGACTTCAAAGAAGAATCTCAATATCGGGCATCTGTTTGAAATCAATCTGGCAATGTTGTTTGTCAGTACTTCGGGTGCGCTTGGTCGTTATGTTGAGCTGCCTGTGCCTGTCACGATAGGCGTAAGGGCTATTCTGGCTTTTTTTTTGCTCGTTCTATACTGTAAGTGGAAGAAAATTTCTTTTAAGGTTAAAAAGGAAGACCGTTTTTCGGTTTTTCTGGGAGGAGTGCTTATGGGCCTCCATTGGATTACCTATTTCTATTCACTTCAGTGGTCGAACGTGGCGATCGGGATGCTTTCGCTTTTTACGTATCCCGTAATCACTTCTTTCTTGGAGCCCCTGTTGCTTGGAACAAAATTTCAAAAAGTTCATCTTCTTTTAGGTGCTTTGCTGCTTTGCGGAATCTATTTTTTGGTGCCGGATTTTGATTTTGAGAATTCCTATTCAATGGCCGTTGCTATCGGTATATTTTCCGCACTATGCTATGCCCTAAGAAATTTGCTCATGAAGTCGAAAGTGAGCAAATACAATGGTTCGATGCTTATGTGCTACCAAACGGGAATTACAGGCTTGATTTTGATTCCCGCACTATTATTTACGGATTTTGAAATGGTGTTGTCTCAATGGAAAGGGCTTGTTGCTTTGGCATTATTGACTACGGCCATCGGGCATACATTGTTCTTAAATAGCTTTAGGCATTTTTCAATAACTACAGCCAGCATTTTGAGTGGCGTCACACCGGTTTACGGAATAATCATCGGCGCTCTGTTTCTATCGGAAATACCTTCTTGGACAACTATTTTTGGAGGTGCTTTGATACTAGCTTCCGTTTTGATAGAGAGTTTGCGGTCGCATGGTTGAAGAATTCAAGCGCAAATTCAAACTCAAAAAAATATTGGTTAAAAAGATTGTGGGTCAAACATTTTATTGAATTGGGCACTTAACAAATACTTCTAAACCGCTTTAAATAGCGTCTGATCCTTTTAATACCAAGGTCAGTGCTTTCCGAGCCTATCAAGATCGATTTAACCGCAAAGGGCGCAAGGTTTTTGTTTTCTGAAGCCCTTTGCGAACTTTGCGCTCTCGACAATTTCGGGGCTTGACGTTTTTTGCGGTTAAAACATTAACATCGATTTGTTCCTTCTATCAGGTTTCAGTTTTTATTATCTATGTGCCTAAGTCAGATATTTTATTTGTTTTAACCCGAAACCTGAAACTTTTTACTGCCAACTGCCTACTCCTTCTTCTCTTCCTCTTGATTGATACCGGGCGTGCCCATTCCGAATTGATTGATAAGTCCGTCGCCCAATTTTTGGAATTCTTCGCTCTTGGCCATCTGACGAACTTTTACAGGGTCGAAATTTCCATTAAAATAAAGAAAGGAGCCTCTCATGGTATTATTATTGTAAATCAAAATTTCCTTAACGGAATTTTTCTTTTCGCGTATCGAAACGATATTACGCTTTAGGTCATCGTTCTTTCGATAGACTTCGATAAACGAACTGCCCGTGATATCGTTCATTTGTTTGTTCAGAAATTGCGTGCGTTCAGGCGTGGCACTCGGGAATTGCATATAGCGCAAATCTCTGGTATTACCGATGAGAGAATTCATCTCGGGAGAAATATTGCCGATCATCGATAACATGAATTGGGGGATCCGAACCGCGGTTACTTGATTGTCATTTTTATGGGCTTCATAAAAACCATCAATGGAATTATAGGTTCCGCAGGAAGAAACTAAAATAAAACTTAGAATTAATAATGCTCTCTTGATCATGGTATGGTGTTTTGAATTAAGTGTATGTTACATCTATCTTTTACATCCCCTTAATCTCCTTACTTCGGCAGTGCTCAGCACATGCTTTTTAGAGGGGAAACCGACCTCCCTCCTAATAGGGAGGGCCTGAGAGAGCTGTTGTATTGTTAAATATAATGAATTAGGCTTTAGCTAATTCTATTCAGCTACTAACAACAAGCATTCCAAACCGGATCGTCGGGTGGCGGAGCCAACAAAGTAATTGGTTCTTTTTTTACTGGATGGATAAATGAAAGCCCACGTGCATGCAAATGAATGCTTCCGTTTTTGTTGCTTCGGTCAGCGCCGTATTTTAAATCTCCTTTGATATGACAGCCAATAGCCGCGAGTTGGGCCCGGATCTGATGGTGCCGACCGGTCTTTAAATCTATTTCTAACAAAAAGAAGTTGTCCAACTTTTTAATGACTTTGTAATCCAATATTGCTTTTTTACTTTCTGGGACTTCCTTTTTATGGGCGTATGATTTGTTCTGTTTCGGGTTTCTTTTAAGCCAATGGACCAAGGTGTCTTTTTGCTTGGGAGGATTATTCTTGACCACTGCCCAATAGGTTTTCTTGGCTTCCTTTTCCGCAAAAAGTTTATTCAATCGGGTAAGTGCTTTTGATGTTCTTGCAAAAACCACGATTCCGGAGGTAGGCCGATCTAGGCGATGTACCACGCCGAGATAAACGGCACCGGGTTTGTTGTATTTTTTCTTGACATATTCTTTGACCACTTCGCTCAAGGGGGTGTCCCCCGTTTTATCTCCTTGAACAATATCTCCCGGTCGTTTGTTTACTACGATCAAGTGGTTGTCCTTATAAAGTATTTGGATATTTTTCGGATTGGAAATGATTTTTTGAGACACTAGAGTATTGGTTTTTTATTCCAAAGAGAAAGAAAAAGTATCATCAAAACCCCCAATGTTACAGAGACATCCGCCATGTTGAAAATTCCGGTTTTGAAAAACCCGAGTTCGATCAAGAAAAAATCGGTAACCGAGCCATGTGTGATACGATCGATAAGATTACCGATACCGCCACCTATGACGAATGCAAAAGCAATGACCATAAATTTATCAAGATTTCTTTTTCGAAGGATTCGATACAATAAAACCAATAAGATAATTACCGGAATGGCTTGCAGCAAAATAACCTTTAAAATAGGAGGGAGGTTCTGCCCAAAACCGAGCATCGCCCCTGTGTTTTCTACATTGGTCAAAATCAGATTATTACCGACTACCTCGATGTAATCGTTGGCAACGACATTTTTTCGAACAACATCTTTGGAAATTTGATCACAGCCGATGTTTAGTAATACCAATAAGATGATACTTGCTCTTTTTATCACGTTTTTACTTTTGTGCCGTCAATTTCCTTAAAAATCAAAAATCAAAAATTCCAAGGTCAACGATTATCGGAATTTGGTATTTGTCTTTTGGAATTTATCACGTTAATATTGTTCTTCGTCGTTGGGGAAATCCCTGCTCTTGACGTCATCGACATACTGCGAGATGGCATTTCCCATCTCTTCATAAAGATTCATATAGCGCCTTAAAAAACGTGGATTGAATTCATGGGTCATGCCCAAGAGATCGTGTATTACCAATACTTGTCCGTCTGCATGTTTGCCGCCACCAATTCCGATCGTCGGTATGGAAATACTTTCTGAAACTTTTTTGGTCAAATCGGCGGGAATCTTTTCAACCACTATTCCGAAGCAACCCAGTTTCTCAAGCAATTTGGCATCTTCCATTAACTTTTCGGCCTCATCTTTTTCCTTAGCGCGTACCGCATAGGTACCGAATTTGTATATAGCCTGCGGAGTCAATCCTAAATGGCCCATTACCGGAATACCTGCATTTAAAATACGCTTGACCGATTCCTTGATTTCGATTCCGCCTTCTAGTTTTACCGCATGGGCACCACTTTCCTTCATAATTCGAATGGCGGAACGCAAAGCTTTTT
Source organism: Flavobacteriales bacterium (assembly GCA_003232435.1). Classification (GTDB taxonomy): domain Bacteria; phylum Bacteroidota; class Bacteroidia; order Flavobacteriales; family Flavobacteriaceae; genus Aurantibacter_A. The sequence continues at coordinate 18,954 of QIJL01000422.1, forward strand.
TTGGATCACTTTGGTAACTTCCGAAGGGAATGTCGACAACGACCAAAGCTCGATTTACGGCCCTGATTACCGAAGATGCGTGATAGATCATCTGGTCAAGCGTTATCGGTAAAGTCGTTTCGTGACCGGCCATGACGTTACTGGCGGAGTCGCCTACCAAAATAATATCGATGTTGGCGGAATCAACGATTTTGGCCATCGAATAATCGTAGGCGGTCAGCATAGAGATTTTCTCGCCGTTCTGCTTCATTTCGACCAACGATTTAACAGTGACCCTTTTGTATTCTTTTTTTGCGGTAGACATGGAGTTTTGTTTAGTGGGATAAATGTAAGTAAAAAGTTAAATAGTTTGTGGTTTGTGGTTTGTGGTTTTAGGTTATTTTTCATTGTTGTCCGATAAAACCTGCCTGCCAGCCAGCAGCAGGGATATAAGACCGCTTACTGCGACAGGCTCAGCACAGGTCGCTGTTAGAATAAAGAACAAAGATGCGACCGTAACCAACTGATAACCTGCTTAGTCGTGATATGTAAATTTTACATCTTATAGTTTTCAATACATTATCGAAAAGCAAGGCGCCTTATTTTAAAAACCTTTTAAACTTAACAATAGCAAGGCTTTAAATAGATCTGGATAATTTTAATCGGCCAACATTAGTTATTTTTGAAAAAACCAAGAGGATGAAAAAATTGATTTTTGGTCTGTTTTTAATGGGAAGTCTTGCCGCATCTGCTCAAGAAGACGAAAAAATGGCCGTACAAAAAACCATTGAGAATTTCTTTGCAGGATTCCATGCGCAAGATTCGATGCAAATAAAGGCAACCGTTGCTGAAGGAATTATTATGCAACGCATAAGTCAAAAAGAAGGTTCCATCTCGGAGCATAGAACCGATGATTTCAATAAATTTTTAAAAGGTATTGTAAGTATACCGAAAGATAGAAAGTTCGAGGAGAAAATAAAATCATACAGTATTCAAATCGACGGCCCAATGGCCAATGTCTGGACGGAATATGAATTCTGGATAGATGGTGCAATGAGCCATTGCGAGGTTAATTCCTTTCAATTATTTAATGACGGTATGGGCTGGAAGATTATTTATATCATCGATACCGGTAGGAAAGAGAGGTGCGAATGATTTTGGGTCTTAACCTTTCCAAAGTTCCCCTTACCTTCGTCCAAAAAGTTCGGAGGTATAGAAATTCAGGGATGTCTTGTTATTTCCTTCGCGCAATGAAAATCATGTCCTTATAAAATGTCCCATCCGGTTCAGGACAAACCTTTCTTTGCAGATCAACTATTTGGAAACCATTATCGATTAAACAATCCGAAAGATAATCTGCCTGATGATAGTAAATGAAAACCCTGTCTTGTCCGCTAAAGCTCGTAGTTTCAAATCCTGATTTGTCATAATCATCTTCCATCGTGCTAAAATACAGCAGTCCATTTGGGCTTAATAATTTTGAAGAGTCGGCTATCAGTTGAGCACACTCTTCCTTTGATAGATAGGGCATACAAAAAGCACACATAATGGCATCGAACTTATTTTCCAACTTATCGATATCGCGACAGTCCATTACTTGAAAGCCCGCATTCGGGTTGTTGATTTTTGCCAATTCAACCATATTCGGTGCCAAATCAATTCCTAAAATTTTAAAATCAGGCCGTTTAGAGAGTAAATATCTTGTCACGTTCCCGGGGCCGCAGGCAATTTCAAAAACTTTGGCATTCTCTTTTTCTATCAGCACACAAAACGAATGGTAAGTATCGTGGTATAGATCCATTTCCATGAACCTTGCCTGATAATTCTTTGCGGCATTGTCGTATGTTTCTATCGGTCTGGGCTAAGATCAGTGTCCCAAGTACGCGCGAAGCCGCTATCCGGAAAATCCGCAAGCATTGATTTTAGCCTTTGTTGTACATTGCTATTCTTGTTTCATTTGCAGTAACACTTTTTTTCCATTTTCATTTTCTGGATTTAATTCAATTGATTTCTCATACATTTCAATGGCTTCTTCTTTTTTATTTGCCATCAATAAAGCTTCACCATAACTATCATATGCATTAAAACTATCTGGAAATAAAATTGTAGTTAATTTTAAAACTTCTAAAGCCTTATCTAATTCTTCATTTCTCAAAAATGAATAACCTAATTCATTCAAATCATGTTCTGAACGATTATTAACCTTAGCTTCAATAGATAATTCTATGGCATTATCTA
>QIJL01000538.1 GCA_003232435.1 Flavobacteriales bacterium
AACACCAAGACTTACAAAACTTTTTGACAACTTCTTTGAAAGTCGACAAAGATGCCAACATGGGTATTATATCTGATATTAAAGCAGAGTTAAGAAAGGTTAACGCTTTAAAGGTCAACTATACGACCTATGAGGGTGATGCCTTTAGAAATTTGCAATAAGCTTAAAAGTTCAAACTTAATGGGAACGCTCCAATTTTAATTGGGGCGTTTTTTATTTGCCGGAGTTCTGTAACTTTGCTTCAATGAGAATAACCCTCTTTACATTCTTTGCACTTACCTTTTTTTTGGGAAATTCCCAGATTGAGCAAGATCCTCCCGATACAAGTTATTTAGAAGATCAATTTTATTTTGGAATTACCTATAATTTCATACTGGATAAACCCACTGACGTTAGCCAACAAAACCTATCGTATGGCTTGCAGGCAGGTTTTATCGAAGATATCCCTCTAAATGAAGATAGAACGGTGGCATTTGGTATCGGGTTGGGCTACGGGGTCTATTCTTATTATTCAAATTTAAAGGCAGGGGAAACAAGCAATGGTTTTTCATATAGGATACCTATAGAAGAAGAAAACCTTAGGCGTAATAAAATAGAGACCCATTTGATTGAAATGCCAATTGAATTTCGATGGCGAAATTCCACGGCCACGAGTTATAAATTCTGGCGCATCTATGCGGGAGCGAAATTGGGGTATGTGGTCGGAGCTAGATCTAAGGCCGTATTTGAAGAATACAAAGATTCTTTCTATAATAATGATGTCAATGACTTTCAATACGGCTTAACTTTTAATTTTGGGTATAATACCTTCAACCTGCACATTTACTATGCCCTGAACAATCTTTTTGAAGGTGCTAGAACCGATGCGGGAGAGGACATTAATTTCAAACCCCTTCGCATAGGATTGATTTTTTATATTCTTTAGCAGTACTGTCCGGTTAAAGACGTAAGACCGCTGCGCTACTAGATATAAGACGTAAGACTAAATTGCAGCTATTTGAAAATCATTAGCTCTACCAGGTAATTTCTTAGCTATCCCTGAAGGTTGTATAAAGTTTCAAAAGCAAGGTGTCAAGTTTCGATCCGGCATTGATGATTAGTGATTACGGGCATTGTCTAAACTTTTAAAAAAGTTTACCGGACAACAATGATTCTTTAGAATTTTGCAGGCCAATTCTCGGTCTGTGGTATAAGTCTTGATGCTAGTAAAGAGGATGATATTGCTCATCCAATTACTACTACACCCTTCTATTCCATATTTCCAAGTCTTCTTGACATAGCTTTTGCCTGTACGGGTAAATTATATTTAATAACCACTGAATATTTTATTATGGGAAATAGGGAAAGTGCCCCGGAAGTCTCTACTGCTTCATTACCTGATATTGTTTTTATGTTGTTGTTCTTTTTTATGACCGTAACGGTTATGAAGAACACCGAACTAATTGTAGAAAATGGACTTCCGAATGCAACGGAAATCAAGTGATTGGAGAAAAAAGACCGTATAATCGAAATACATGTGGGCAAGCCTTCATCCAGATTCAAAGCTATGGTTGGCGAGGAACCTAGAATTCAACTCAATGATAAATTCGCGGATTTATCAGAGGTCGCACCTTACGCTCTAGAAGAAATCCAAAAAAAACCAGAACATCTCAGAGCATTTGTAACTGTTTCTTTAAAGGTTGATAAAAGAGCGAATATGGGTTTGATTTCCGATATAAAACAGGAATTACGAAAGGTAAACGCCCTGAAAATTAATTATACGACCTACGAAGGAGACACTTTCGAAAACTTGCAATAGCGCTACAACCAAAATCGAACGGTCAATAATTGGGCAATCAGACCAATGAAAAATCCGATTAAAACCTCGGGTTTGGAATGGGCCTTAAGGTAAAGTCGAGAAGTTGCCACTAGCCCTGTCGCAAGTGTAAAAAGACTGAGCCCAATGGTAATGTTCGTTTCAAAATGAATGCTCAGGCATATCAAGAACATCAGCAGACTGCCCATGCCCATGAGGTGCATACTTACCTTTAATTTAAAAAACAGCAATAAAAGGGTCGTCAGGGCGGAGATGATAAGTCCGATAAAGAAGTAATACAATTCGGTGATGTAATTATTAGGTATGATCTTTAGAACGATTGTCAGAAGCAAAACAATATGGATAAGAACAGGGTAGATTCGCTCTTTGACCGAAGGCATGAAAATTGAACTTACAAGCCCTATGTTAAAAAGAATCAAATAGAATATAATCGGAATGATTACCGTAAGGATGAATATGGGAAGTATATTCCCGCTTTGCAATTCAGGTGGACTATATTTCGGGGTTATGATGAAATAGACAAGAGTACCTGCGATTGGCACGAATAAAGGATGGAAAATATAGGAGAGAACCTTTGGAAAGAGTCGCATAAAGGTTATATCTGTTTTCTCAACCTAGCAACCGGTATCCCCAATTGTTCGCGGTATTTGGCTACGGTCCTTCGGGCAATGGGATAACCTTTATCTTTTAGAATCGCCGCAAGTTTATCGTCGGTCAAAGGTTTTTTCTTTTCCTCCTCACGGATAATTGTTTCCAAGATTTTCTTAATCTCCTTGGTGGATACATCCTCGCCCTGTTCATTTTTCATAGACTCGGAAAAGTATTCCTTGATCAACTTAGTGCCATAGGGCGTATCGACATACTTGCTATTGGCGACACGTGATACCGTCGAAACGTCCATGTTTATTTCATCTGCGATATTTTTTAAGATCATCGGGCGCAGATTACGCTCATCACCCGTGAGAAAATATTTTTTTTGATAATTCATGATGGAGTTCATCGTAATGAACAACGTTTGTTGACGTTGTCGTATCGCATCGATAAACCATTTGGCGGCATCCAATTTCTGTTTAATGAACATCACGGTATCCTTCTGCGATTTCGATTTCTCCTTAGAATCCCTATATCCTTTAAGCATATTACTATACTCTTTGGATACGTGAAGCTCAGGTGCATTTCTACCGTTCAAGGAAAGTTCTAGCTCGCCTTCCACAATACGAATCGAAAAATCTGGAACGACATGTTCGGTAATACGATTGTTTCCTGCGTAGGATCCTCCCGGTTTCGGATTCAATTTTTCAATTTCGGAAATGGCACCTTTAAGTTCTTCCTTTGATATATTATGTTTTTGAATAAGCTTTTTGTAGTGCTTTTTGGTAAACTGATCGAACGATTTTTCTAAAATTGCTATTGCAAGTTCGATACTTGGGGTTGGTCCCTTTCTTTTGAGTTGAATGGTAAGACATTCCTCCAATGATCTTGCGGCAACCCCTGACGGGTCAAGTTCCTGAACGATTTTTAAGACTTTGCCAATGGTTTTTTCATCGGTATAAATGTTCTGTGTAAAGGCGAGATCATCGAGAATATCGGCAAGAGGTCTTCTGATATAACCACTTTCATCGATACTGCCGATCAGGAATTCCGCGATGTTCCATTCTTCATCACTTAAGTAGACCGTATTAAGTTGATTGATCAAATGTTGGGTAAACGAAATACCCGCAGCAAACGGAATGCTCTTCTCGTCGTCGTCAGCACTATAGTTATTTGCTCTGGTGCGATAATCTGGAACCTCATCGTCACTTAAATAATCATCAATATTAATGTCATCCGTGGCGATGGTTTCGTTTTCGGTATCTCCATCATATTCATCGTCAAACTCACTGTCCAATTCATCACTTTTCTCCTTGCCACCTTCTAATGCCGGGTTTTCCTCTAACTCTTGCTTAAGTCGCTGTTCAAAAGCCTGAGTTGGCAATTGAATCAATTTCATCAACTGAATCTGCTGAGGAGAAAGCTTTTGTGAGAGTTTAAACTGTAAATGTTGTTTTAGCATTGAGGTCGTTTCGGCTTCTTATAAAGTTAACGATTTAAGATTAAAACTCTGCATTTTGAGGAGTTCGCGGAAAGGGAATTACATCCCTGATATTGCCCATTCCCGTCGCGAAAAGAACAAGGCGTTCAAACCCAAGTCCGAATCCGCTATGTACCGCAGTACCAAATTTGCGCAGGTCAAGATACCACCAAAGTTCTTCTTCCGGAATATCCAACTCCGCCATTTTTTCCCTCAGTACATCCAATCTTTCCTCACGTTGTGATCCCCCGACGATTTCCCCGATACCTGGAAAAAGAATATCCATTGCTCGAACTGTTTTACCATCTTCGTTCAAACGCATATAAAATGCCTTGATCTTTGCAGGATAGTCAAAAAGAATTACCGGGCATTTAAAGTGCTTTTCCACCAAGAAACGCTCATGTTCACTTTGTAGGTCCGCACCCCATTCGTCAATAACATATTGAAACTTTTTTTTCTTGTTTGGCTTACTGTTGCGAAGAATGTCGATCGCTTCGGTATAAGTTACGCGCTTAAAGTTGTTATCGACAATGAATTTTAATTTTTCGATAAGAGCCATTTCACTGCGTTCGGCCTGTGGTTTTGTCTTTTCTTCATCTAACAAGCGCTTTTCTAAAAAGGCGAGATCATCGGCACAGTTTTCAAGAACATAAGAAAGAACACCTTTGATGAAGTCTTCGGCGAGATCCATATTCGCGTTGAGGTCATAAAACGCCATTTCGGGTTCGATCATCCAAAACTCTGCCAAGTGTCTTGAGGTGTTCGAGTTTTCTGCCCTGAATGTTGGTCCGAAAGTGTAAACTTTTCCGAGGCCCATAGCGTATGCTTCCGCTTCCAGCTGGCCGGAAACGGTTAGATTTGTTTCTTTTCCGAAGAAATCTTCTTTGTGGTCGACTTCTCCATCTTCAGTAAGAGGAGGGTTTTTACAATCCAAAGTGGTTACCCGAAACATTTCCCCGGCGCCTTCGGCATCCGATCCTGTAATAATGGGAGCATGGAAATAATAGAACCCGTTGTCGGTAAAATATTTATGAACCGCAAAAGACAATGCCGAACGTACGCGCATTACCGCGGCAAAAGTATTAGTGCGAATCCTCAAATGAGCCTTTTCACGCAAGAATTCCATCGAATGTTTCTTGGGCTGAATAGGGTAGGTCTCTGGGTCGGCCGGTCCATGTACGAATATATCATTGGCCTGTATCTCTACACTTTGACCCCTACCTTGGCTTTCGACCAAAGTGCCAGTAACTTTTAGTGCGGCCCCAGAGGCTATCTGTTTTAATAGGTCTTCATCAAATTGCTCAAAATCGACCACACATTGCACATTATGAATTGTTGAACCATCGTTTAATGCAATAAAACGATTACTTCTAAAAGTCTTTACCCATCCGTTTACGGTGACTTGTTGCCGTTTTGGTGCAGTAGAGAGTATTTCTTTAATGCTAATGGAATCCATGAAAAAATGCGTCTAGAATTAATTGCCAAAGATAGCCTTTTGGGGAAAAACAAGCGAAACGAAAGGGTGTTTAAAAGGCCTTACCGAACCCGAATATCACGAATTTCCATTGCCTGACCGATTTTTGTAAAAAGGACGACGTTTTGAAAATTTTCCGAAATACCTTTTTTCTGAACCTCCTCAATGTTGGGTGGAATATGGGTCGCGTATATAGTTCTGGGGTTTATCAATCGTTCGACAAGTTCAATCGATTTTTCTTCAAGTAACATCCAATAAGGTAATATCGCTACATCTAAATGTCTTAGAAGTTCTTTATGTTCGATTAAATGCTTTTCGACTACGTCCCAATTGGTGTCCCCTACATGCAGGATCGAGACACCTTTTACGTTGATGACATATGCGGTGTTTTCTATTGATTTATGCCTTGCGGGATTCACATGATCACATTGAAAGGCTTTGATTTCAATACCCTCATGATGAAATGTGTGTACCTTGCCATCATAATCGGGTGTCTTGATTTGCTCGTGTAAATCAACCTTCTGCTTTTTAATCTCAACATTCAATATTTCGTTTATCTGAGGAGAAAGAATAGCGATAGAGGATTTATTGAAATCCAAAAAAGAATGAAAATACACAGGGTCAAAATGATCTTTATGTTGATGCGTTGCGATGGCGATATCGATGGTTCCGAACTCATCATATTCTCCACTGATTATTTTTTTGATCAATGAATCGGGCGGAAAGAGATATTGCTGTCCGTACTCTTTATGAAAACCATCAATGAGAACGGCCTGCTTATCGTTTCCGATCAACACTCCCATATTGCCGACATAAGAAATCGTGACTTTATCTTGCGAAAAGCAACTGATAGCGACACCATAAACGAGGGCGAAAAGAAGTGTTCTTCTATATGATATTTTCAAAAAGTGGTTATTCCTCTTCATTGTATTCGCTGAGTATTGGTTCTTCCTTCGGTAAAATATTGATCTGCGGTTTTTTGAAAACTTCCTTGTTGGCAATACTTCTTTCCAAAGACAATAGTAGTGAAGGTAATAATATGAGATTTGCGAGCATAGCAAAGAGAAGTGTTGCAGAGACCAATGCACCGAGAGCTACTGTTCCACCAAAATTTGAAATAACGAAAACCGAAAATCCGAAGAACAAAACAATCGAAGTGTAGAACATACTGACCCCGGTTTCCCTAAGGGCCGCATAGACCGATTTCTTGATCCGCCATTGATTGGCCATCAATTCTTGTCGGTATTTTGCCAGAAAGTGAATGGTGTCGTCCACGGAAATTCCGAAGGCGATACTAAATACCAAGATCGTAGATGGCTTGATCGGGACACCCACAAAGCCCATGACACCAGCGGTAATGAGCAGTGGTAACAGATTTGGAATCAAAGAAATGACGATCATTCGAAACGACCGGAAGAGGTACGCCATGAACAGGGCGATCAAACCGATTGCCAATGCCAAGGACAAAACAAGATTTTTCACTAGATATTTGGTACCCTTTAAAAAGAGAAGTGCACTACCGGTCATGTATACAGAATACTGTTCAGACGGAAATATTTTTTCGATGTTTTCTAGAAGCTTGGTCTCAATATCCTCCATGCGTTCTGTTTTTACATCGCGCATAAAAGTTGTCATTCTGGCCGTTTGACCTGTACTGTCGACGAAGTTCTTAAGCAGGTCGCTATTACCCGAAGATTTGCGGGCCATATCCATTATGAAATTGTTTTCTTGGGATGTCGGCAGCTGGTAGTATTTCGGAATTCCGTTATAAAATGCCTGCTTTGAATATTTGACCAAGTTTACAATGGAAACAGGTTTGGAGAGTTCAGGAATTTCTTCGACCACGCTTCCTAATCGGTCGATTCTTTTTAAAGTCGTAGGCTTCATTATTCCGTTTGGTCGCTTTGAATCGATAACGATTTCTACCGGCATGATGCCATCGAATTCCTTTTCAAAAAAACGGATGTCCTCAAAAAACTCGGCTTTTTTTGGCATATCCTCTATAGGGCTTCCTGAAATATCGATTTGGTAAATACCGATAATACTCAAGACCAATAACAAGACGGAAGTAACATAAACGCCAATTCTATGGTCGCGAACTATGTTTTCCATCCAATTGACAAAAGTGTCGATCCATTTTTTGTTAAGATGTTTTAAGTGTTTTGTTTTGGGAAGTGACATAAAGCTATAGACAATCGGAATAATCAATAGGGATAGTATAAATATGCAGAGTATATTTATCGAAGCTACGATACCGAACTCCGCCAACAGTTTGCTATCGGTAATGATAAAAGTTGCGAAACCCGAAGCCGTCGTAACATTCGTCATCAAAGTCGCATTGCCGATTTTCGAAATAACACGTTGCAACGAAAGTGCTTGATTGCCATGTTTTTTAACTTCCTGCTGGTATTTGTTGATCAAGAAAATACAGTTCGGAATACCGATTACGATAATCAAGGGTGGAATCAAAGCAGTAAGCACCGTAATCTCGTATTGTAAAAGCCCTAGAATGCCAAAGGCCCACATAACCCCGATTACGACTACCCCCATAGATATTAGAGTAGCTCGAAGACTTCTGAAAAAGAAAAAGAAGATCAATGAGGTTACCGCTAGGGCCGCCAGTATGAACTTATAGATTTCATCGATAATGTTCTGCGAGTTCATGGTACGGATATATGGCATACCCGAAACCCGAACGTTCATTCCCGTTTCTTTTTCAAAATCACTTACAAGGTTTGTCAAGTCTTTTAAAATAAAGTCTTTTCGCACAGAGGTGTTGACAATGTCTTTATCAAGGTTGGCGACCGTTCTAATCGTGCGGGTTTCTTTGTTATAGAGAAGGTCTTCGTAAAAAGGGAGCTCTTGAAAAAGATGGTGCGTAATGCTGTCAAGTTCTTTTTGTGATTTGACTTCGGAAGATATCAAGGGTCTCAGTACAAATTCTTCCTTCTCTTTATCCTTGACAAGTTCTTTAAGATTGTCTGTGGATATAACAAAATCGATTTCAGGAAATGCCCCGAGCTGTTTACTTAACTTGTTCCAGCGATTAAAATTATCAGGATTAAAAAGTGAACTGTCGTTAATGCCAAAAACAATTGTATTTCCTTCTTCTCCGAATTGACTCAGAAAATCACGATACTCAAGATTTACAGGATGATCATCGGGCAGCAGATTAGCCTGGGAATTGCTAAAACGCATATTCTCCCATTGCAGGGCCAAAAATAGCGTGACGGCACCGATCAGCATCAAGATGAAAATTCTATTGCGGAGTATAATGCGGGCCGTTATTGCCCAAAAATCTCGATTCCGTTTTGCCACTTCTTCGTATTGATCGGTAAGGGCAAAGGTAAAGAATGGGGAGGTGTGTTCCTAAATAAAAAGCGACCCTAAGGTCGCTTCAACTTCTTTTAACAATAAACTAAACCTTCATGATCTCGGCCTCCTTAGCATCTAAAAACGCTTCGATCCTTTTGGTGTATTTATCGGTCAATTCTTGTACGTCGAGTTCCGCATTTTTCTGCAAGTCTTCAGAAATATCTAGATCCCGAATTTCTTTGTTGGCATCTTGCCTTGCCGTTCTCACACTTACTTTGGCATCTTCGGCTTCGGCTTTGGCATGTTTTGCAAGTTCACGTCTTCGTTCTTCGGTCAATGGCGGTACGTTGATGATTACGAAATCGCCGTTGTTCATGGGGTTAAAACCCAGATTGGCGTTCGTGATGGCAGTTTCTATTTCTTGCAGCATGGTCTTTTCCCAAGGCTGAATCGAAATCGTACGGCCGTCAGGAGTATTGATATTCGATACCTGTGATAAAGGTGTTTGCGAACCATAGTAATCGACCATTACAGATGACAACATTGACGGATTTGCCTTGCCGGCGCGTATTTTAACAAATGCTTTTTCCAAATGTGAAATGGCCCCGGCCATGCTTTCTTTAGCAGCTTCCAATAAAAATTTTACATCTTCGTTCATAATCAAAGAATTATATTATCAACCTAACATTTATTATACCGAACCGCAGCACTTCTTAATTATCTACTACGGTGCCTATATTTTCCCCGGAAACCAATTTCATTAAGTTTCCCTTTTTGTTCATATCAAAGACGACTATGGGCAGCTCATTTTCCTGGCTCAGGGTAAAAGCCGTAGTGTCCATGACTTTTAACCCTTTTGTGAGCACATCGTTAAATGAAATAGTATCGAATTTGGTCGCGTTTTTGTCTTTTTCGGGATCCGAAGTATAGATGCCGTCGACCCGGGTTCCTTTTAAAATAACATCGGCCTCGATTTCGATTGCTCGCAATACAGCTGCCGAATCGGTTGTAAAATAAGGATTTCCTGTACCTCCGCCGAAAATTACGACCCTTCCTTTTTCCAGATGGCGCATGGCGCGCCGTCTGATAAAAGGCTCTGCCACTTCGTTGATCTGTATGGCGGATTGTAAACGTGTCTGAACTCCTTTTAACTCCAAAGCGCTCTGTAGAGCAAGCCCGTTGATGACCGTTGCCAACATACCCATATGGTCTCCCTGCACACGATCCATGCCCTGACTGGCCCCTGAAAGTCCCCTGAAAATATTTCCGCCACCGATAACTATCGCCACTTCGATGCCCTTATCGACAACTTCCTTGATTTCCTCGGCATATTCTGCGAGTCTGCTCGGGTCGATGCCGTATTGGAGTTCTCCCATCAGGGCTTCACCGCTCAGTTTAAGAAGTATTCGTTTATATGGCATAGTGTGTTTTTATGGTCAGACAAAAATAATCAAAAAAAGTTAGGGTAGAATCCGCAATCTCATTGATACTTCAAGATTAATTATTTCATAAAAAGCATACCTAGATGGATTTATTTTAATAATCTTGTGCCCAATTAATTAAGAAAATTCCTTCTTATGAAGAAAATAGCTATTGTATCGTTTACCTGTCTATTGATATATGGATGTGGTTCGACCAAAAGTTTGGTTACCGCCGATAAAGTAAATATCAAAACGACCATCGATTTGGTCAATGTGGTAGATGATAAAGTTATGGTCACGCTTGATCCAGGGGCATTTACAAAAGATGCCGTGTCTTTCTATATTCCTAAAACAATCCCCGGCACCTACAGCACCGACAATTATGGAAAATATATTGAAGGGTTCAAGGCAATCGATAATAAAGGAAACGAACTTCCGGTTACGAAATCCGATGATAATACTTGGAATATCACCAACGCAAAAGGCCTTGATAAAATTACTTATTATGTGAACGACACCTATGATACCGAAGCTGAGGTTGAGGAAGCGGTCTTCTCTCCCGCGGGAACCAACATTAAAAAAGGAGATAACTACATGCTGAATCTCCACGGATTCGTAGGATATTTTGATGATTTAAAGGAAGTTCCATACGAATTGAACATCGTTAAACCTGAAGCTTTGGTATCTACAACTTCCTTAAAGAAAAAAGTAGGGGGAGAGGCCAGTACCCAATCGGAAACATTTTTGGCGGCAAGATATTTCGATGTAATCGATAATCCCATCCTATATGCAAAGCCGAATACAGAATCTTTTACGGTCAATGATATTACGGTAACGTTAAGTGTTTATTCTCCTACGGGAATTTATTCCGCTGCTAGTCTAAAACCACAAATGGAGGAAATGGTAAGGGCTCAAAAGAATTTTTTAGGGGAAATCGATGGTACAAAAGAGTACAACATTCTGTTATACCTATCAACTTTGGATGGCACGGATGCTACTGGTTTCGGAGCTTTGGAGCATCACACTTCTACTGTGGTGGTCTTACCAGAGCAGATGCCGAAACCTGCTTTGGACGAGGCAATGAAAGATGTAGTGTCACATGAATTCTTTCATATCGTTACACCCTTGAATGTTCATTCTGAAGAAGTACAATACTTCGATTTTAATGACCCCAAAATGTCACAACATCTTTGGATGTACGAGGGCACAACAGAGTATTTCGCAAACCTTTTTCAGATTCAACAGGGCTTGATCAATGAGGCCGAATTCTACAAGCGAATTATGGACAAGGTCAACAATGCCAAATCGTTTGACGACGCTATGTCGTTTACCGAAATGAGCGCGAATATATTAGATGAGCCCTATGAGGAAAATTATGCCAATGTTTATGAGAAGGGAGCCTTGATAAATATGGCCCTGGATATCAGCCTGCGCGAATTGAGCAATGGCGAAAAAGGAGTGCTTTGGTTGATGAAAGAACTCTCGAAAAAATATGGAAAGAACACCCCTTTTAAAGATGACGAATTGATCGATGAGATCGTGGCAATGACCTACTATGAAATTCGCGATTTCTTCGATACCCACGTAATTGGAAATACTCCGATAGATTACAATGAATTCTTGGCTAAGGCTGGGTTGACCACAACTGACCAGGAGAATCGAACAGGATATTTTCTAGATGGAGAAGTTCCATTTATAGACGTTGATCCTGCTGACCAGAACAAAGTGTTCATTAGAAAGGGGATTACTTTGAACAGTTTTTTTGAAAGCCTCGGAGCCCAAGGCGGTGATATCATTAAAAGTATAAACGATACCGCAATTGACCTTGAAGCGATTCGGGCAGTAATCGAGCAGAGCTTCGCATGGACGCCCGAAACGGATATCAAAATGGTCATCGAGCGAGATGGAAAAGAGATTACCATGGAAGGTAAAGTCGGTACCCCGACCTTGATGGTCGAAACGATTGTTCCTATTGAAGAAATAACCGACAAAGAGAACGCAATAAGGGAGGCTTGGTTAAGAGGATGATATGGCCAACATATTATGAATGAGCGCTGCGCCACCGATTTTGGTGGCGTTTTTACGACAGAGCGATTCAACGAGCGACGAGGAATCTCTAATAGAAACGAGATTTCTCGTCAATAATTTTTGCTTTTTTTTGCAAAAATTATCTCTGTCGAAATGACATCGTTCTTTAAAATAGAATGTAATGTTAATTTCTATCAGTTTCAAGTACTTATAAAAATGCTGTTCTGCTTAGAACTCAGCCCAAATATTGCAGTTCTTTATACGACAAGAAGGTGGTTAGCTCTGGTGGCACAACCGGAACTGCATCATGAGATTTGAACTTGGAGTCTGTTTTGAAATATGTCGTTAGAATTGTTATGGCCTATTTTTGATGCAGAACGAGGCATCCGCTTAAGGCGGACGGTTTAAGATTTTAACAGGGCCGAATGAAAAGGCCAACGATTTGGCCTTTGATAAGGAGCCAGACGGGGCGTTGGCTTCGCAAAAAGAGAGTATACCCGCCCGAACGGTTCGGGCGGGAGAAAATAATCGAGATATTTCAAAACAGGCTCTTAGACAGCCTGCATGATTCTATTTTTTTTTCTGAAGGATGAAGTCCTTTAGATAGAAAGGTTCAAAATAGGCAACATCTTCGAAGTCGGAATTCTCGAACTTTTTATGGGAAAGTGAGCACATTTGTTTTGCAGAAGGCACAATAGTTGTTTCAAAACTGAAATTCGGATCTTTAAGGAGGCTCTTGCACTTTTCGGCTCCGTTTCCTGTTAGCAATACTTTTCCCTGTTCCCTATATTCTTGAAAAGAATCGGGTTCGATAATCTCGGCCTTTGTTTCCCTTACTTCCATAAAATTTTTGTCGTACACGGCCGAATACACTTCCATTCGCCGAGCATCCAAAACGGGAATTATGAAATCAAATTCTCCAGCTTCGACCTGATGGGCCATACTCTCCAAAGTAGCGATCGACATTAACCGTATGTCTAGGGCAAAACATAGTCCTTTTGCGGCCGAGACGCCGATTCGGAGGCCGGTATAAGAGCCGGGGCCCTTACTCACCGCAATGGCATCGAGGTCGGAGCGTGCAATTTTCGCTTCCTTTAGTGCATCTTCGATAAACACATGCAATTGTTCGGAATGGGAATAGCCCGGTGTGTCATGTTCTTTAAGGGCCAGTAGCCTTCCATTCTTGGCAACACTGACCGAACAATTGGTAGTCGCTGTCTCTAAATTTAGAATTGTGCCCATTGGTCAAAGATAGTTGAAGAAAGAGAAAACCTGCAAGGTCTTTTTTGACCTTGTAGGTTTAACTTAACCGAGATTCCACTCCGGACCTACAAGGAGATCCGCCGAAAAGGCAGACGACACCTTGCAGGTCTTTTGGTTGAGGTCGGTATTCGAACGAGACCTACAAGGAGCCCCGCCAAAAAGGGCGGGGAACACCTTGCAGGTCGCATACGGTTCAATTCAATTCAATTCAATGGGAATACCGAAGTAGAATTCCAATACCTTCACCCTAAAGATGTAGTCGTATTTCGTGCGAATTACCTCTGCTTGGGCATTGTCCAATCTAGATTGCGCCTGGCTAAAATCAAAGGCGTTCATCAAGCCAACGTCAAAACGCTCTTTTGAATAATCATAGGCAAGTTGCCTTGCTTCCAGGGTTTTTTGCGCGGCCTCGTGGGCCGAAATTGCGGCTTTCGCATCGTTCCATACTTGGTTGACGGTATTTTCAAGATCCAATTTATCTTGTTCCAATTGCAACTTTGCGCGCTCTAGGAATACTTTATTCCGTTTAACATTGTTCTTCGCTGTAAAACCATTTAAAATCGGGATATTCAACGCCGCACCAAACGAATGGCCATCATTAACACTAAGCTGATAAAGTAATGGATCCATAGCCTCTAATACGGGCCTGGTATTTGGTGCGACCACCACTTGATCTGTACCTTGTACTAGTCCAATCTGCCTGCTCGGGTTGTCGGGGTCGATTTCAAATCCACCTATAATATCTTGATATGAAGCCCTCGTATTGTAATTGTAAAATCCGGATAGTCTTGGGTGAAGAGATCCTTTGGCCAATTTTACATCGGTCTCGGCCAAATCAACGTTCGCCTCCGAAAATTTGATATCGTTTCTAAAACTTACGGCCTTTTCATAAATGATCCTCGGCGAATTGCTCAAAACTTCAGAAGGTTGAATCTCGTAATCATCATCTGCAATGTCAAAATTCTCATAGTCATTGATCAATAACAACTGTGCCAAAGCAATTTTCGAAAGTCTTAAATTGTTTTCAGAATTCACGATCTGTTGCTGTTGACCGGCCGCAGTGGCCTCAATCTCAAGAAGATCACCTCGAGCCACAACGCCGGACTCCACCAATTCTTTGGTGCGATTCAAATCTTGTTTGGTAACGGCGTACTGAGCCTCTGCGGCTACCAAGCTTTCTCGATTGAACAATATTTGAAGATATCCGTTGGCAACAGCTAGCGAAATATCGTCTTTCATATTGTCGAGTCGATATTGATTGGCCAAAATCGCAAGATTGGATCGCCTAAGCCTGTTGACATTTTGCAATCCGTTATAGATATCGACACCCATATTGATACCCCCGGAAGAAAACATTGTGGTCACATTCTCCAAGAGGTTGGTAGTAACGTTTTGTGTCAAACCGATACTCCATGAATGCGAGGCCTGTGCGTTTAAGGTCGGATAAAAATTTCCTTTTGCATCTAATTTATCTACTTCTGCACTTTCGAGATCTAAAGCAGATTGTTGAATTGTGATATTATTTTCTAGTGCGTAATTAACGCATTCTTCTAATGTCCACTTCTTTTGTTGAGCAGAAAGTATTCCCGCAGAAAATATCAGAAGTAAAGCGGTTAGTTTAAGTCTCATTTCTTTGATTTTATATTCTTGATCGATGTTTACTATTATTCTGATTCTTCTTCGGACTC
>QIJL01000254.1 GCA_003232435.1 Flavobacteriales bacterium
CGCTCCAAAGAAAAGGGCTACAGCTAAAAAAGCTACCGCCAAGAAGGTGGTAAGAAAATCGGCTCCAAAGAAAAGGGCTACAGCTAAAAAATCTACCGCCAAGAAAGTAGTTAGAAAAGCAGCTCCAAAGAAAAGAGCGACTGCTAAGAAAACCACAGCTAAGAAAGTAGTTAGAAAAGCAGCTACTAAGAAAAGAGCTACAGCTAAAAAGGCAACTGCCAAAAAAGTAGTTAGAAAAGCAGCTCCAAAGAAAAGAGCGACTGCCAAGAAAGTAGTTAAGAAGGCCGCTACTAAGAAAAGAGCAGCAGCCAAAAAATCAACCGCCAAGAAAGCAGTTAGGAAAGCAGCTACTAAGAAAAGAGCTACAGCTAAAAAGGCAACTGCCAAGAAAGTAGTTAGAAAAGCGGCTCCAAAGAAAAGGGCGACCGCCAAGAAAGCTGCTGCTAAAAGAGTGGTCAAGAAGGCCGCTCCAAAGAAAAGGGCTACTACCAAAAAAGCTACCGCCAAGAAGGTGGTAAGAAAAGCGGCTCCAAAGAAAAGGGCTACAGCTAAGAAAGCTCCGGCTAAAAAAGCCGTTGCAAGAAAGTCTAGACCTAAAGTTATCGTTGTACGACAAACTGGTCGTAGCAGAGGCAGAGCTAGAGCTTAATAAAAGTTAGCTTAAATAAAAATTTTGTAAAAAAGCCACCCGTCGCAACGACGGGTGGTTTTTTCTTTTAAATGATTCTGTGAGCAATTGGGCAAAAGTTAATTTTTGTAAGGTTCTTACTTAAATCTGCACTAAACAAGGGCAATTGACCAAATATGCGCCTTGGTATTTTTACATTTTTATTATTGGCCGGATCTCAGGTAGCTGCACAAACTTGTTGTTCAGGTGGTGTTCCCCTGTCTAATAATTTGGGATTGCCAAACGAGGGGCGTGGTGTTCTTTTGCTTGGAATCAACTATGACTATAATAATTTGAATACCCTTAATGCAGGTTCTGAAAGATTGGATGACGATTCTCGCAAACGCATTACGAATTCGGTATTGCTAAATTTGGGCTATTCATTTACTGACAATCTTTCTGCCGAAACACTTTTTACTTGGGTAAATCAAACGCGCACGATTACCCAATTCGGAAATGAAAATTTCACAGAAACGACTGGAATCGGCGATGCCGTATTCCTAGTAAAATATGCAATCCCAAATATTTTGGGGGTCGGCTCACAAATAAATTTGGGATTAGGTGCAAAGGCGCCGCTCGGAAAATCAGATACCTCCACAAATCAGGGAATTCTACTTACAGCCGATTTACAACCTGGCAGCGGCGCTTGGGATGGACTCGGTTGGATTTCCCTTTCGAAAGGAGTCGGATTTAGACCATCGGCAACCGTTTCGGCCAGTTTTACATATAGATCGACTGGCGAGAATAATTCGTATTTAAATGATACCTCGGTTTATGAATTCGGCAATGCCCTGCAGGCCAATCTGGGCTATATGGACCAATTTTTGCTTTTTAACACTATTGTAAACCCTGGGCTTATTCTTAAATACCGGAAGGCGGGCATAGATAAAATTGATAATTCAGACATTCCGAATACGGGTGGGGACTGGGTTTTTTTACGCCCCGAGGTTTCTATACAATTGTCTCCCTCAATTGCCTTGCAAGCTCGATTAGAGCTTCCTATTTATAGCAATGTCGATGGTACACAACTCACCCCGACAACACGATTTACAACAGGGCTTTCATTCAAATTGAACAAAAAAGAAACGAACATTATAAATTCAACGCTATGAAGAGAGTAATCTTATTATCAATTGTTATGGGGCTATTTGTTGTTTCCTGCAGTTCTTCGAACACCGACGAACCCTTCCAGAATCAGCAGCCGAACCAGAATCAGAATACCAGTCTACAGTGGACTATTCCGATTTCGGAAGTTTTCGATGGAGGTCCGGGTAAAGACGGCATACCGGCCCTGGAAAATCCTACTTTCGTGCAAGCCCAAAGCATTGGGTACTTACAAGATGATGACCTGGTCCTTGGCTTTAAGAACGGAAATGATGTTAGGGCGTATCCCCATGCGATTTTAGATTGGCATGAGATTATCAACGACAACATAGGTGATGTTTCCGTTGCTGTGACCTATTGCCCACTAACAGGAACCGGCATTGGATGGGACAGACAGGTAAATGGTGCCGAAACCACATTTGGCGTTTCAGGTTTGTTATATAATACCAACCTAATACCCTACGACCGTGCTACCGATAGCAATTGGGTACAGATTTTGAACGAGTCTGTAAATGGTAGCTTGGTGGGCGAAAAAGCAGATCTAATCTACCTTTTCGAGACAGATTTTAAAACTTGGAAAGAGATTTACCCCACTACCAAAGTGGTAAGTGGCAATACGGGATTCGATAGAACTTACGGTACTACACCCTATGGCGATTATGCGACGAACAATAATTTCTTTTTGTTTCCGGTTGACAAAGATTCTAGATTGCCCTTAAAAGAAAGGGTTTTGGCAATAGTAGATCAAGACGATGCCAAAGTTTATACCTTTGATTCTTTTGATTCGGAAAATATTATAAAGGATTCTTTCAAGGGAAAGAATTATTTGGTTGCTGGCAATGCAAATTTTATAGTTGCCTTCGAGCTCCAGGGAGAGTATGAATCGCTTGATTTTCAATACGCTTTTAGCGCTTCGGAAGTTTTGATGACCGATAATGAAAACAATACCTGGAATGTTTTCGGGGAAGCCATTTCTGGATCGAGGGCTGGGCAGCAGTTGACCAATGCCTCCTCTTTTATGGCCTACTGGTTTTCGGTACCTGCGTTTTATGAAACGGAGATTTATAGCAACTAATAGACACTCCTCCGAAACCTAAAAGAAAACCGCCCCGATGATATCATCAGGGCGGTTTTTAAACATAATCTCACACAAACTTGCTCAATTTATGCTCGTCAGTACTACGGGCCTACATCATTCCTGGCATACCTCCGCCGTGTGCGGCTCCTGCTCCGGCAGGCACTTCCTCCTTAATGTCGATCAATGCACATTCGGTAGTCAGGATCATTCCTGCGACCGAGGCGGCATTTTCCAAAGCGATTCGTGTCACTTTAGTAGGATCGATGATACCTGCTTTTAGCATGTTGACATATTTATCGGCTTTGGCATCGTAACCAAAATCTGTTTTTTCTTCTTGTACTTTCGCAGCGACTACCGAACCTTCACCTCCGGCGTTTTCAACAATCGTACGTAACGGGGATTCGATGGCCCGGGCGACGATTTGTATCCCGGTTTCCTCATCGTCATTTTCCGCATCGATTTTTTTAAGCGCACTTTTTGCCCTTATAAAGGCAACGCCACCTCCGGCAACAATACCTTCTTCGACAGCAGCACGAGTAGAATGCAATGCATCATCTACACGGTCTTTTTTCTCCTTCATCTCGACTTCCGAAGCAGCACCGACGTAAAGAACTGCTACACCCCCGGCCAATTTGGCCAAACGTTCCTGAAGTTTTTCCCTATCATAATCGGAAGTAGTGGTCTCGATCTGAGACTTGATTTGATTAACTCTTGCTTTAATATCTTTTTTGACACCTTCCCCGTTTACGATAGTCGTATTGTCTTTGTCAACGGTTACTGTTGCAGCGGTACCTAACATATCTAAGGAGGCATTTTCCAAAGAGAATCCTCTTTCTTCGGAAATTACGGTTCCACCAGTTAAAATGGCGATGTCTTCTAACATTGCTTTCCTACGATCTCCAAAACCCGGGGCTTTGACAGCGGCAATTTTTAGGCCACCTCGCAACTTGTTAACGACCAATGTGGCCAAGGCCTGTCCGTCAACATCCTCTGCAATAATCAATAAAGACCTTCCGCCCTGAGCGACAGGCTCTAGAATAGGAAGTATCTCTTGAAGGTTCGAAATCTTTTTATCGAACAATAAGATGTATGGGTTTTCAAGTTCAGTAACCATCTTATCGGTATCGGTAACGAAGTAAGGGGAAAGGTATCCGCGATCGAACTGCATTCCTTCCACAACATCTACATAAGTATCCATTCCCTTCGCTTCTTCAACGGTAATGACGCCTTCTTGGCCAACTTTGCCAAAGGCGACAGCGATAAGATCTCCGATGGTTTCATCATTATTCGCGGAAATCGAGGCGACTTGTTTGATTTTTTCCGAAGAATCCCCAACTTTTTTCGATTGCTTGGCCAAGTTTAGAACAATGGCTTCAACCGCTTTGTCGATACCTCTTTTCAAATCCATAGGATTTGCTCCGGCAGCTACGTTTTTTAACCCTTCTTTTACAATAGATTGAGCCAAAACGGTTGCGGTGGTAGTACCGTCACCGGCAAGATCATTCGTTTTGGAAGCGACTTCCTTTACCATTTGGGCGCCCATATCTTCGATAGGGTCTACCAATTCGATTTCCTTAGCTACCGTAACACCATCTTTGGTTACAACTGGTGCGCCGAAAGATTTACTTATGATAACATTTCTGCCCTTAGGCCCCAATGTTACTTTTACTGCATTTGCCAAAGCATCGACCCCTCTTTTGAGTCCGTCGCGTGCTTCAATATCAAATTTTATATCTTTTGCCATAATGAAAATTTTATTTTTTAAAATTTAAAACTCCAAACATCAAATTCCAAATACCAATATTATGAATCGGGTTTTGATTTGTTTTTTGGAATTTGAGATTTGTTTTTTGGATTTTGCGTCAGTTCTAAATAATTGCCAAGATGTCACTTTCGCGCATCATAAGGTAATCTTTGCCATCTAGCTTTAATTCGGTGCCCGCGAATTTTCCGTAGAGTACGGTGTTCCCTACTTTAAGTGTAACTGCGTCTTCTTTGGTTCCGGGGCCGACGGCCACTACCTTTCCTTTTTGTGGTTTTTCTTTTGCCGTATCTGGGATGATAATACCTGATGCGGTCTTGGTCTCTGCCGCCATGGGCTGTACAAGTACCCTATCGGCAAGCGGTTTAATGTTGACTTTGGCCATATTTTTTGTTTTTAAATTTGTTTTTATAGTTCTCGCTTATCTAGGCAGAAATCATGCCACAGTAAAAAAACTGACATATTGTAAAACAGAAATGCCAGCTTGTCATTTTCGCTGGCATTTTTTATGTCAATGATTACCTTTATAGACTGTCGGTCGGATCGACACCGTCTGTTGCCGGAACTGTTTCAGGCACAGATTCCGGTATTGACTCAGGTACCGTTTCCGGTATCGTATTCTCTATGTCGTCTCCATCAAGCAGCTTCGAATCAACTGTACCGAAATCGCCTTTCAAAGCGACGTTCGAGGCAAGTATTAGAACGATTAACAGTATAGACAACGTCCATGTACTTTTATCTAAAAAGTCACCCGTCTTTTTCACACCGCTAACTATTTGGCCGCCGCCGCCGCCGCCGAAAGAAGATGACAAACCGCCACCCTTTGGGTTTTGAACCATGATGACCAAAACCAATAGAAAACATACGATGATGATCAGGATCAAAAAAATGTTGAAAGTACCCATTCTATACTACTTATTTTCTTGTTGCAATTTCTTTACCGCTCGAATGCGGTCTGCAAAGAAACCACTTTTTTCCGGATATTTCAAACTTAATATTTTGTAGGCCTGTATGGCGTTCTTGTACTTTTTTTGCTCTAAATAGACCCGCGCTAAAGTCTCTGTCATCAATTCATTTTTATCCAACTTTATGGAGTCCTTGATATTGACTTCGGCAACATTTTCCATGGGCTCTAGCTTCGGATTTTCTTCCAAGAATTTATCGATCAAATCGAACTTTTTCTTTTTCACGGAATCTACCTCGACCGGAAAATGAATATCGCCTATGTCTGCCTCTTTGGTTTCCTTGGTTTTTTCTAAACCTCTATCGATTGATTTCAGAGAGGTCAACTGTAGCCATTCGGTAAATGAATATTTTTCTGATTTGGTAAAGGGTAGGGGTCGGCCAAGCTCTAATTTTTCCTTGGCGTCTTTTTTTGATTCGAAAAATTTCGGATTCAAAATGGCATCGGCGTCTTTTAAATTTCGAGGCAAAGGCAAATCTTCAGATGGTTCTATAAGTTTTTTGGCTTTCTTTTTCTCGGGCACAATTACCTCTAAAACAACATCGGTTTCGACTAGTGGGGCCGTTTTTCCGGAAATTGTATCGGCAATACTGTTCTGTATGAAGTCTTGTGATGTTATAAAATCAAACAAGATGTCGCGATCAGCGGTATGGGCGGCAGTAACTTTTAAAGCGTCGTTATATTTAAAGCTGCTATTGTTTTTCAGGCCTTTTAGATGAAGAGCCCTAGCCGCCTGAAAATAAGGATAAGTTGAAAGTATTTCATCAAGTTCTTTTGTCGACTCTTGCGAGATGGCCTTGTTCGGATGTTGCAGCAGGTATGAAAAATCTTGTACGTTCATGTTTTAAAGAGCCAAGAATCTAGAACCAAGATACTGGGCTAATTTTTTAATTTTTATATTTCTAACTATATTCTATAGTCAATACGGACGAACTTTTTACTTTTCCAGCATCCAGCATCCAGCATCCAGCATCCAGCATCCAGCATCCAGCATCCAGCATCCAGCATCCAGCATCCAGCATCCAGCATCTATTCTACCAATCGGCCAAAGATGCGTTAAAAATATCTTGGGTAATGCGTTCAAAAATCACTTCTAAAGCTTCGTCTTTTACTGAGGGTAAATTCTGCTCAGCGGGGAAATCATAGAAAAAAGAAAAGCGTTGGTCAAAGTCGGCATCTTCTTTCGTTCGATTGTAAAACCGCACTTTTACCGCCATCGAAAGTCGGTTTTGAGCGGCAGTTTGCTGTGCCGTGGCGGTCATGGGCGAAACCCTATACTCAACGATTTCACCTTCATAGAGTAAATCTGCCCCACCTGAATTCGTGAGATCTAAACTTGTCTGGTTCAAGATCCTTTCTTGAAGTGCCTGGGTAAAATCACGCTCCAACCCCGGTTCGAATATGGATCCAGGGTTTTGAGTGGCGAAGTTTTGAAAATTCGGAACTTGGAAAGTCACGGCCGTACCGATATTTCCGCCGGTAAAGTTGTAAATGCCACAACCGCTCAAGGAGAATGAAAGCATTAAGACCAAAAAGATATTTTTAAACTTTCTCAACTGCTCTAAATTCAATTATTGGATCCCATGATCTTTTTTACCTAACACCTAACACCTAACACCTAACACCTAACACTAGAGATCGTACTGTTTTATCTTACGATAGAGCGTCCGTTCTGAAATTCCTAGTTCTTCTGCTGCAGCCTTTCTCTTGCCACGGTTTCTATCTAAAGATTTTTTTATGAGCTCTATTTCCTTTTCCTGTAAAGATAGCGTTTCCTCTTCTTCGATTTCTTCAGCAAAATGGTAACGGTCATCTTGTGGCTGCTGCTGAATTATTGGCTGTTTTTCAACTGGCCGCGGTAGGTGCAACACTTCTAATGGAGATTCTGCAGCCTCTTCAACTTCTTCCTTAGTACCTCCGTATATTTTTTGGATCAAGGTCTCGTTTTCTTCTTGTACTTTTTCAGTGTCATTATTTTTCAGAAGCGAAAGGGTAAGTTTTTTGAGGTCGTTGAGGTCGCCCTTCATATCAAAGAGTACCTTATAGAGTATCTCGCGTTCGTTGCTGAAATCGCCTTCCCTTTTTTCTTGACCGATTACGGCCGGTAGATTCGTATTTCCCGCATTTGGCAGATAACCGTTCAAAGTGGGCAACGAAATGCTTCTCCCTTCTTCAAGTACAGATACCTGTTCGGCTATATTTCGCAACTGTCTGATGTTTCCCGGCCAGCGGTATTTCAATAAAAGTCGAATGGCGTCATTTTCTAACCGAATAGTGGGCATTTTGTATTTTTTTCCGAAGTCAGAGGCAAACTTGCGGAACAACAGATGAATATCATCTTTTCTTTCTCGCAAAGGCGGGATATTTATTTCCACCGTACTCAAACGATAGTAAAGGTCTTCACGGAATTTTTCTTTTTTGATGGCCTCGAACATATTGATATTTGTGGCGGCGACAATCCGCACATCTGTCTTTTGGGTTTGAGAAGAACCGACTTTTAAAAACTCACCGTTCTCCAAAACCCGTAGCAATCGCACTTGGGTGGTCAAAGGAAGTTCACCGACCTCATCTAAAAAAATCGTTCCGCCATCGGCTACTTCGAAGTAGCCGCTACGGGTCTGGGTGGCTCCCGTAAAGGCTCCTTTTTCATGTCCGAAAAGCTCACTATCTATTGTTCCTTCGGGAATGGCCCCGCAGTTAACGGCGATATATTTAGCGTGCTTTCTATGGGAAAGGGAATGAATTATTTTAGGAATCGATTCCTTGCCGACACCACTTTCCCCTGTGACCAAAACGGAAATATCGGTTGGAGCAACCTGAATTGCTTTTTCCAAGGCACGATTGAACTTTACATCGTTACCGATGATTTCGAATCGTTGTTTTATTGCTTGTATACTTTCCATTTTCTGTCATTCCCGAGAAGTCGGGAATCTGTTTCTTGTTGACCGAATTCCACAAAAAGCGGAATTATTGATTATAAATTATCCATTATTTCAATTTCCTTTTGGAAATTGCAATTCATTTTCCTTAGCTTAGAAATTAGAAACGTGTTCGTTTCTTTTTCCTATTTCAGTTATTTTCAGAATACCCAACAGCTTTCCCGATTAAAGTCGCCGAGGTACAATCTTCCATTTTTACATTTACAAAATCCCCGACCTTATAGTTTTCTTTGGGAAAAACGGCCACGGTGTTTTGTGAGTTCCGCCCCATCCAATGACCTTCATTTTTTTTGGAGGTGCCTTCGATGAGTACCTCCTGAATCTGACCGAGATGTTGTTCGGTGCGTTCTTGGCAATGCACACGTTGCAGGGCGATAATCTCTGCCAATCTCCTTTTTTTGATATCGAACGGAACATCATCTTCCAATTTTCTGGCAGCTGCCGTCCCTGGTCTTTCGGAATAAGCGAACATGAACCCGTAGTCGTATTTTACATACTCCATTAAAGAGAGAGTGTCTTTGTGATCTTCTTCGGTTTCCGTCGGAAACCCCGTTATCATATCCTGTGAAATTGCACAATCGGGAATGATTTTTTTGACGCTGTCTATGAGTTCGAAATACTCTTCTCGCGAATGCAAACGATTCATTTCTTTAAGAATGCGGTTGCTTCCGCTCTGAACAGGTAAATGAACGTAATTACAGATATTCTCGAATTTGGCCATTGTATGAATGACATCTAAAGTCATATCCTGCGGATTCGAGGTCGAAAACCTGAATCTCATCTTGGGTTGTGCAGTAGCCACAAGTCCTAATAATTTCGAAAAATCGACCGAGGTAGCCTTTTGTATGTCAGAAGCATTGGTAAAGTCCTTTTTCAATCCGCCGCCATACCACAGATAACTATCCACATTTTGGCCCAAAAGAGTAACCTCCTTAAAACCTTTGCCCCAAAGATCGTTGACTTCGTCAACAATCGACTGTGGATCTCTGCTTCGTTCTCGGCCCCTAGTAAAAGGTACTACGCAGAACGTGCACATATTATCGCAACCGCGGGTAATGGAAACAAAGGCGGTCACTCCGTTTGAATTTAGGCGAACGGGTGCTACATCTCCATAGGTCTCCTCTTTCGAGAGGATTACGTTTACAGCATTTCGACCTTCATCGACCTCCTGAATCAAATTGGGCAGGTCTTTATATGCATCAGGCCCGACGACCATATCGACGATTTTTTCCTCCTCGAGGAATTTACTTTTCAGGCGTTCGGCCATACAGCCCAAAACTCCCACTTTCATGTGGGGCCTTGATTTCTTAATGGAGTTGAATTTTTCTAAGCGCTTGCGAACGGTGGTTTCGGCCTTTTCGCGTATGGAGCAAGTATTGACCAGAACAAGATCTGCATCTTCTAAAATATCGGTAGTATTGAAGCCTTCCTTAGATAGAATGGAAGCAACTATCTCACTATCGGAAAAGTTCATCTGACACCCATAGCTTTCTATATAAAGCTTTCGGGTATTCGAATTGTTTTTCTCTAAGGCCAGTGCCGTTCCTTGGGCCGATTCGGCTATAACTTTTTCCATTTAAACCATTCTGCTTACCCAAAAATCGGGTCTGCAAAGATAACACTAAATACAATTTTATGACAAATTGACAGTTAAATATTTATCAAAAGTACACGCAACTTTAAGAATGCCCTTGCATCTTGACAGCATAACCTTATTTAGTGATCAAAAGATGAAAAAGAATATGTTATTGCTCCTGTTCGTGGTTTCTCTGGGATTTGTATCCTGCGAAAAGAACGACGATCACAAGTATGCCGATTACTTGGTCGCAAGACCCTTAAAGATAAGCAAGGCCGAATTTCGGGCCGACCCTGATATTCTTCCTCCGGCGCCCATAAAAGAGTCGGGCAAGATTTATGCCTATCAAGATTATATTTTTGTCAATGACAAATATCGCGGAGTTCATGTTGTGGATAATTCAGACCCGACGAATCCTAAAAAAATAGCCTTTATCGAAATCGACGGCAATGTCGATATTTCGGTCAAGGGCGATTATTTATACGCAGATAGTATCACCGATCTGGTCGTATTGGATATTTCGAACATCGACGACATAAAGATGGTAAACCGTTTAGAGGATGTTCTAAGGGATAATATCGTATGGCCAGCAGAGGCCGATCTTTTTGATTGGGGAGAAGTTGATTACGAAAACGAAATTGTCATCGGTTGGGAAACCGTTACGGAACGTAGGCTTATATCGGAATATGAACAGCGTTTCAGTATCGATGTCATGTTCGCCGAAACTGCCAACGATGCCTCTGTGGGCCAAGGAGGTTCTTTGGCACGTTTTAAGATCGTCGATGATTACCTGTATGCTGTTGATCGGAACAACATCAATATTTTCGATATCACCGATTTGGAAAACCCAAAGGATCTGGAAGATGTATATGCCGGTTTTGATATTGAAACAATATTCAACAGAGGGCAACATTTGTTTTTGGGCAGTATGAGGGGTATGTATATTTACGATATTTCCTCTCCCGCCAAACCGGAATTTGTTTCAGAATTTCAGCACGGCACGGCATGTGACCCCGTTGTGGTCGATGGAGATTATGCGTATGTGACCTTAAGAGGCGGGAATAATTGTGGTGCCACCGAAAGCGGACTTTTTATTGTTGACATATCTAACATAAGTAAGCCCGAATTGAAAATATCCTATCCCATGGATGGCCCATACGGACTCGGAATCAAAGACGAAAAACTTTTTGTCTGCGATGGTGAATCGGGGCTTAAGGTATATGACAAGACCGATGTCGAGAATTTAGAAATACTCAATCACTTTAAGGATATCAATACGTTTGACGTAATACCTATGGAAGAAAATTTATTGATGGTGGGCGAAGACGTTCTATACCAATATGAATACCTAGACAACGATATTGAATTGATAAGCACCTTTCAATTGGATTAATATATTAATATTGAAACCGAACGTACATATAAAGAGAAACAAAAAACAAAAATCATGAAAGCAAAAACAAAAGTTATGAAAACCCCCATATTTAGGCTGCCTCTAATAATTATGTCGATTCTTGTAGGTGTATTATTGGTTGCGCTGACAAGTTGTGAAAGGAAAGGTGATACGGATTTAAAGGGCAGCAACTATAAAGTCTCGATAGGCGACTACACTTTCTATGCCGATAAAGAAAAATACACGGATCTTGAAAATTTAAGAGGAGATAGCACTCTTTGTCAAATAGAAATAGAAATTGTAAAGGTAAAAAGGCAGGGAAATAGTATGACCATAGATATTGCGAAACCCAAAAATTGTGATGTGGAATTTGAAGTTTTATGGAACGGTACCATTATGGAGTCTTTTCCCATGCAAGCCCACTTTTATATACATCCCATTTCAAAGAATTGTACCGATCAGGAAGAAAAAGAAATAATAGTGTTGACACTTGATCTAGAAGAGATCCTTAAAGATTTTGATGCGTCCTACATAGCGGACACTAACTTTACTATTAAGGAATCTTGCAAATTCGTTGATATTGTATGTGTAGAGAACTGTGATGTTACTACTACCAATTAAAGGCTCATCTTGAACCGTGCTATTACCTACAAAATGTGGAAATCGTAGGCAAAAGGAAGAAAGACCGACCGCAGGTAAAAAAATATTTCCGCCACGAGCACGTAAAACCTGTCTGACGGCAGGCAGGTATGCCGCTTAGAAAGATTTGTACAAACTAATTTGCCTAGTGTGATGATTTGTAAGAAAGGTGACTAAAATTTTTATGCGATTTTTTCTTTAGGCAAGGCAAAATTTATAAGCATAGCCGTAGCTACGCATAAAGTAAAAAGGGCGAAAAATTAGTTGCCTTTTTTACAAATCATTACACTAGTGATTAATAAGTGA
This sequence comes from Flavobacteriales bacterium, assembly GCA_003232435.1. GTDB lineage: Bacteria > Bacteroidota > Bacteroidia > Flavobacteriales > Flavobacteriaceae > Aurantibacter_A. Next base: position 12,429 of record QIJL01000254.1, read on the forward strand.
CATAGATACCTATTATATTTCCTCGCAGGAATATTATTGCTTGGCTGTGGAAAAGATAATGATGATATAGTCTCAAGTTCTATAGATGGTATTTGGATACTGGAGTCTCATTCATGTGACTTTTCTCAAACGACGCAATTGGAAAATGAAAGTTATGCCTGGTTGCTCAACACAACTCAAGTACTGCTTACGGTCGAATCTACCTAAAGTGGAGAATTCTTTTGTATTCCTCCTCCCGGAACTTGTGGCGTAGTTGTAAAAGAAGATAAAATCATTGTTCAATCCATATCGTATGATTACACTATTTGTGATGAAAAGTTAACCGTCTCAGATAGTCCCGATTCAGACGGTCCGTTATTTTAATTTGTTAAGTTGAAGTAAGAGACTTGCGGGATTCAGTAAGCTTTTTTCAAAAAAATTAATGTGTCAAAACACCCCTAATTTTAGGAGTGTTTTTATTGTTATATATATAAGGTTAAGACCGATATTAAAAATTTGACATACTTTTGTGCCTCAAAAATAAACACATGGCCAAAAATTTGGTAATCGTCGAGTCCCCTGCGAAAGCGAGGACCATTGAGAAATTTCTAGGAAAAGATTTTAAAGTAGAGTCCAGTTTTGGGCATATTGCAGACTTACCCTCCAAGGAGTTGGGTGTTGATGTCGATAACAATTTCGAACCCAAATATGTAGTTGACACAGACAAGAAGGCGTTGGTCAAAAAGTTGAAAGATTTGGCCAAAAAAGCGGATACCATCTGGTTGGCCAGTGATGAAGATCGCGAGGGAGAGGCCATTTCTTGGCATTTGTACGAGACACTTGGTTTGGATAAGGCAAAGACCAAAAGAATCGTTTTCAACTCGATTACGAAATCCGCTATTCAAAAAGCGATAGAGAACCCCAGGGAAATCAATTATAACCTGGTCAATGCCCAGCAGGCAAGAAGGGTATTGGATCGATTGGTAGGCTATCAATTATCACCGGTTCTATGGAAAAAAATCAAGCCAGGCCTATCGGCGGGCAGGGTACAATCGGTCGCCGTAAGACTCATAGTAGAACGTGAGAGAGATATCGAAGGTTTTACTCCAGAGGCATCATATAGAATAGCAGCAGAGTTCAAAACTAAAGATGGAAATGTATTTCAGGCGAAGTTGAACAAAACTTTCGCTTCAAAGAAGGAGGCACAAGCCTTTTTGGATAAAAATATCGGAGCTGATTTCTCAGTTGGCGATCTTGATAAGAAGCCTGCGAAAAAGTCGCCTTCTGCACCGTTTACAACATCGACCTTGCAACAAGAAGCTTCAAGAAAACTATACTTTTCCGTCGGCCGCACCATGCAGGTAGCGCAGCGTTTATATGAAGCAGGTCTTGTTACTTATATGAGAACCGATAGTGTGAATCTCTCTGGTGAGGCCCTCAGTGCGGCAAAAGATGCCATCATTGAGAATTATGGCGAAAAATATAGCGAAGTTAGAAATTATAAGGGTAAATCGAAGGGCGCACAAGAGGCTCACGAGGCAGTGCGACCGACCGATATGAAAAATCAATCGCCCTCATTGGAGCGTGATCAATCGAAATTGTACGAGCTTATCTGGAAACGTACCATTGCATCACAGATGAGTGATGCTCAGCTTGAGCGAACCAATGTCAAGATCAAGGCAAGCACCCATAACGATGAATTCTCGGCCAATGGGGAGGTTATCAAATTTGATGGCTTCCTAAAGGTTTATATGGAAGGACTGGATGATGAGGACAAAGCTGAAGAACAAGAAGGAATGCTTCCTGCAATGGGTGTAGGCGATTCCCTGGAGAATAATTATATCACGGCCACAGAGCGTTTTACAAGACCGCCCTATCGATATACGGAAGCATCCCTCGTAAAAAAGTTAGAAGAATTGGGCATCGGAAGACCTTCTACTTATGCACCGACAATTTCAACGATTCAGAATAGGGGCTATGTAGAAAAAGGGACGGTTGAAGGTGTCGGACGCAAATATGCTCAATTGCTTCTCGAGGCCGGTTCGGTCAATGAAAAAACCCTGACCGAGACGATCGGGTCCGATAAAGGAAAATTGGTGCCGACCGATATCGGTATGATCGTCACCGATTTCTTGGTCAGTCATTTTGCCAATATCCTGGACTATAATTTTACCGCCAAGGTCGAAGAGAATTTTGATGAGATCGCGGAAGGAGCCGATGATTGGCGAAAGGTCATAAAAGAGTTCTACGAAGATTTCCGTCCCACTGTATTGGATGTTGAGGAAAATGCAGAGCGTGCGAGTGGAGAGCGTGTTTTAGGAAAGGATCCCAAATCAGGGCGACAAGTTTCCGTGCGTCTAGGGCGTTTTGGCCCAATGGTGCAGATAGGCACCGTTGAAGAGGAAGAAAAGCCCAAATTTGCTAGTCTATTGCCTGAACAATCATTGAACACGATTACGTATGATGAGGCCATGGAGCTTTTCAAACTTCCACGAATATTGGGGGAATACAAAGGGCAAGAAGTGGCTGCAAATGTTGGCCGCTTTGGGCCCTATGTGCGCTTCGGGGAAAAATTTGTCTCGCTGGCAAAAGGAGAAAGCGCTTTTGACGTGGACATAGATCGGGCTATAGAATTAATAGTAGAAAAGCAAAAAGCGGACGCACCTATCTATAAATACGAAGATAAGGATGTAACCAAGGGAAAAGGTCGTTTCGGGCCGTTCATAAAATGGGACGGTATGTTCATCAATGTCAACAAGAAATACGATTTCGACAACCTGTCGGAAGCCGATATCATTGAGTTGATAGAAATCAAAAAGCAAAAGGAAATCGATAAAGTGGTGCAAGATTGGCCAGAAGAGGGAATTCGCATCGAAAAAGCAAGATGGAGCCGCCATAATATTATCAAAGGCAAGGTCAAAGTTGAATTGGCAAAAACTGTAGATGCTTCAAAAATGACCCTTGAAGCTGCAAAAGAACTTATCGAGAAAAAGACGCCCAAGAAAAAGGCCAAAGCCAAAACCAAGCCGAAGGCAAAAAAGTAGTTTTCAGTAGGCAGTAAAAGGTTCAAAGCCTAACGTTCAAAGGTCAATGTTAACTCGGTTTTTGAATAAACAATATTGTTATTCGACCGAAGGGTTTTGGTATAAAAACTTAAGTTTTGATGTAATTCGCGCACTATCCCCCTCCTTCGGAGAGCCCGCCCCGAATTCGCTTCGGGGGGCTAGGGGAGGACTTTTTTTTGCAGAATATCTGGGGGGCATGACCTTTAGAAAGGGATTAGAGCAGAACCTTGTTGCTAGATCATTCGAATTCGACCGAAAACCTTTGTAATTCTAGAACTAGATACCCGAAACTTTTCTCATAGCTTCATATTCAATTACTTCGAATGGAGGAATATTCTTTTGAGAATTTGAGGTTAACTGTTGTTCCGTAATTGTTAACCCAATAACTTTGCAACCAAATAACTTAATAAACCACCTTCATGGCTTACGATTTTTTAGTTCCGGTGGCCGATAAGGTACTGGCCCATTGCGAATTACTTCCGCCGCAGGCACTAGGCAAGAATATCCACATACATACTGAGCGAAAGGGTCTGCCCGTGCTTGCAAATGCATCCATGGCAATTATCGGTGTGAGAGAATCTCGAAATGCCTTCGAGAAGAAAACGGGGAAACTCGATACGACCAACATCCGTATTCAATTATATAAATTGTTGATGGGCAATTGGAACTCTACTATACTTGATTTAGGTGACATCGAAGAAGGCGAGAGTGTAGAGGATACCTATTTCGTAGTCAAGGAAATAGTGGCCGGGCTGCTCGAAGAAGAAGTAATTCCGATTGTTATTGGAGCGACACAAGATATTACCTACCCCGTCTATAGGGCATTCGACGGAATCAGAAATATGATCAACTTGGTCTCTGTAGATAGTAGGTTCGATTTCGGTATGGATGACGAGCTTATTTCATCACATTCGTACATGAGTAAAATTATTACGGACAAGCCCAATAATCTGTTCAACTTTTCAAACTTGGGTTATCAGAGCTACTTCAATGCCCAAGAAGAAATGGATCTTATGGAGCGTCTTTTTTTCGATGCGCTCAGACTGGGTGAACTGACTGCTGACATGTCTGTGGCCGAACCCACTTTAAGGGACGCAAATTTGGTAAGTCTCGACGCCCGTGCAATAAGGGCCAGCGAAATGGGAATGTCCGATAATTTCTCACCGAACGGGTTGACGGGTAGGGAAGTCTGTACCATCGCCAGATATGCTGGTATTGGTGAAAAGGTAAATGTCTTCGGTATTTATGAAATGGATAATAATATGCAGTCTTTTCAGCTGGTTGCGCAGATTATCTGGTACTTTATGGAAGGCTATAATTATAGAATCAAAGAATCTCCATATATAAATAAAGAAGACTTTACCAAGTACAATGTACCGACTGAAACAGAGCAGTTGGTCTATTATAAAAGCAATCTTACCGAAAGATGGTGGGTAGAGGTGCCCTCTCTATATACTGCACATAATAAACCACAAACAACATCGTTATTACCATGCACAGAAAAGGACTATTTCGACGCTTGCGATCAGAATATTCCCGAACGGTGGTTCAAAGCCTACAAAAAAGGGTACAATTAACCATGTTTTTTTTAAAGTATGATTGCCCTTGACACAATAATTTGCCCAAAATGTAGTTTTAGTGAGTAGAAAAATAATTGTGTCTGCAGTTTATAACCATAATCGAAATTTAACCTAAAGTATGAAAAAGCTATTGTTATCATCTATAGCGTTCGTTTTTTTGCTCACAATCACAAGTTGTGGGTCTAAAACAAAAGGAGAACTAGTCGGAGCCCAAGGAAAAAAATGGTATCCAGAGAAACCATATGGAATGGAATTGATCCCTCGGGGATCATACATTATGGGAAAGAGTGAAGAAGATCAAGCGAAAGTTCTCAACGCCCCTACTAAGACCGTAACCGTAAGATCGTTTTATATGGACGATACCGAAATCACGAATAGCGAATATCGCCAGTTCGTGGAATGGGTACAAGATTCCGTCACAAGAACTAGGCTTGCCATCCTTGCGGATGAATTAGGTCTTGGACCTGAAGATGGAGGAATCGGTGAATATGCATTCAAAGATGCCGATACAACAAAGTCTTCTGCCTATGACAAATACATGTTGGATAATTATTCCGGTATGGGTGAAACAGGTTATGAAGGAAGAGGTCTTAATTTGGATGAAGATCTTATTCGGGATACTTCCGAATATCCTGATGAGTACTATACCGAGGTAATGGATTCATTGTACATTCCTGAAGAGGAATCATATAATGGTCAGCGAACAGTCGATGTAACCAAATTGAAATACAAGTATAGCTGGATGGATATCGAAGCAGCGGCAAGATCTAGAACAGGTAGGAGAAAAGATTTCATCCGACAGGAAGAATTGGAAATCTATCCCGACACAACAGTTTGGATCCGTGATTTCGAATATTCGTATAATGAGCCAATGCATAATGACTATTTCTGGCACGATGCGTATAGCGAATATCCGGTAGTCGGTATCTCTTGGAAACAGGCCAAGGCGTTCTGTAACTGGAGAACCAAATTTAAGAACGACGACCAAAAAGATCGTGGCAAGCAATTCGTGAACCAGTTCAGATTGCCGACCGAGGCAGAATGGGAATATGCTGCCCGTGGAGGTATCGAAAGTGGAACTTACCCATGGGGTGGTCCGTATGTCATCAGCGACACGGGTTGTTATATGGCCAACTTCAAACCGCAACGCGGTGATTATGCGGCCGATGCAGCATTATATACCGTAGAAGCCAAATCATATGAGCCAAACGATTTCAACTTGTACAATATGGCCGGAAATGTGTCTGAATGGACGAACTCTAGTTATAACCCAAGTTCATATGACTATGTTTCGACGATGAACCCTAATGGTGGCGACGGCAGCAATGCCCGTAAAGTGATCAGAGGCGGTTCTTGGAAAGATGTTGCTTACTTCTTGCAGGTAAGTACCAGGGATTACGAATACGCAGATTCTGCACGTAGTTATGTTGGCTTTAGAACCGTACAAGATTATATGGGCGAAGAAGATTCAACACAATAGATCGAATACAATAAACCTAAATAGTAATACACTCCGATAATCTAATGGTCGGAAACGAAATCAAACGTTAACCAAATACTTATTATTAACATTAACATTAAACTAAACATTAAATTTAAAATTATGGCACAGTCAAAATCAACAAAGAAATTATTTAACATGGCCTACGGCCTTGGAGCATCGGTTGTAATTATTGGTGCATTATTTAAAATCCTTCACTGGGAGTTCGGTCCACTTACAGGTGGTTTGTTACTTGCGGTAGGTCTTATTACTGAAGCACTTATTTTTGCGATCAGTGCATTCGAACCGGTAGACGACGAATACGATTGGTCTTTGGTATATCCAGAACTAGGCGGTGGTGCTACTAACGGAAAAAGCAACGAACTTGCCGAGATGAAAGAAGCTGAATCTTCTTTATCCGCCAAGTTGGATGATATGCTAAAAGAAGCAGGTGTAGATGCCAACCTTATGGAAAGCCTAGGTGACAGCATTAGAAACTTTGAAGGTGCCGCCAAAGGTATCGCACCCACAGTAGATGCTATGGAATCTACCAAAAAGTATTCTGATGAAATGGTCGAGGCCGCAGCTCAAATGGAATCTTTGAACAGCTTGTACAAAGTTCAGTTAGAGAGTGCTAGCAAGCAAGCTTCTGTTAACGAAGAAGCAATTCAAAATGCATCTGCCCTTAAAGACCAAATGGAGTCATTGGCCACTAACCTTTCTTCTTTAAATGGAGTTTACGGTGGTATGTTATCTGCAATGAACAAAAACTAATTGGATTTAGTAAGCAAACCCAAATCAAATTATTAATTAAATCTAATTAGAAAACATGGCAGGAGGAAAACTAACACCACGTCAGAAGATGATCAACCTAATGTACTTGATCTTCATCGCGATGTTGGCCTTAAATATGAGTAAAGAAGTGCTGGCCGCTTTCGGTATAATGAACGAAAAGCTAGAGACTTCTAACGAAAAGACGACCGCAAGTAACGATTTGTTCTTGGGAAGTCTTGAAACCAAGGCATCTGAAGATGCGGCTAAATATGAAAAGCTGTATCAAAATGCCCAGAAGATAAAGTCAATGTCCCAAGAGTATTTCGATTATTTGGAGACTCTTAAAAAAGGCATGACCGAAGGTCTTGAAGACCCGACCGATTATGCCCGTATGGACAACTCTGACTATTTAGATCAGACGCTCTTTCAAGGAGATAACCTATCGAAAGGTGGTAAAGAGTTCATGAAACAAATCACTGACTACCGTTCGCAAGTTGCTGCAATCGTGCCACCAGGTATCAAAGAATCGGTCAAGACCCGTTTCGAGACCGGTGATGCCAATGGTAAGGTAGAAAAGAGAGATGGTACAAAGCAAGATTGGATCAACTATCACTATGAAGGTTATCCTCTAGTAGCGTCTTTGGCTAAATTGACTGCGCTGCAAGCGGATGTTAAATCTACTGAAGAAGCTGCCTTGAAATCAATGTTGGAAGGTGAATTGACCGAACAGGTTTCATTGAAGAATTTTGCAACTTCCCTTCTCGCCAGTAAGTCTGCGTTCTATACAGGAGAAAAGTATGATGGTAAGATAATCATTAGTAAGACCGATAATACATCTACTCCAGTAAGAGCGGAATTGACTTTGGATGGCAGAAAACTTTCTGAAGGAAAAGACTATAAGTTGGAAGCCGGAGGCGTTAAAATGTTGATCGGTTCTGGTAATGCCGGAGATCATGAAGTAGCTGGAATGATTTACTTCAAGCAAGATGGTAATGAAATTGAAGTTATTGTAAAGAACTCTTTCGCGACTATTTCCAAGCCCAATGCTGCTTTGATCGCCGCCGATAAGATGAACGTCGTATACCGTGGTGTATCTAACCCAATGTCGATTTCGATTCCTGGTATACCTAACAACAAGGTTCGTGCTTCCGCAACAGGTCTAAAACAAGTTAGTGGTAGCAAATATGTCATGAACCCTCAAAAAGGTAGAACGGTTACCATTACCGCTTCTGGTACATTGCCCGATGGTCAAAGAGTTTCTTCTAAATCTGAATTCAGGATCAAGGATATTCCACGACCTGCAGGTTCTGTACGAGGTGAGCCCGGTAGTATAAAAATGCCAAGGAAGAACTTGGAAGTTTCTACAGTCGGCGCAATGTTGGAAGACTTTGATTTCGATTTGAACCTTAAAGTAAGTGGATTCAAATTCAAAGTACCCGGTCAGCCTACTGTTGCCGTTAATGGCCAGAAATTGGATTCTCGAGCCAAGTCGGCGCTGAAGAGAGCCAAGAGAGGTGATGCTGTTCAGGTTTTTGACATCAATGCCTACATTACGAATAACAAGAGTTATAAATTGAAGAAGGTATCTCCGGTTGTTGTGGAGATAACCAACTAATAATTAATTGAATACCGGGCAATCGCAAGGTTGCCCGGTTATTTTTAAAGTCAGACAAACATGAATTGGAAGAATGTTTTATTGATCGGAGCCGTTACCTTACTGCCCGCATCTATGATGGCCCAGGCGAACATATTGAACGCCAAAAAGCCTCAAGAGATCGGACAGAAAACCGAAGCGCAAAAAGCGCTTGATAACGATACTCCACTTGAATACGGCTATGTAGATGATAGGGATATCCTATGGTCTAAAACCATATGGGAAACCATTGATCTTGATGAGCGTGTCAACTTTCCATTATACTATCCTATCGACACCATTGATATCGGTGCCGACAGAAGATCCCTTTACGATGTCTTTATCAAGAACATCAAGAACGGAAAACTTGAGGATGTATATGTAGATTCATATTTTACAGAAAAAAGAAAATTCGGTGATTTGGAAGCTACATTGAGAAAAGTAGATACTACTGACCTTGGATACGAACAGATAAACGCCGGTGAGGTGCTTTCAGCTGAATATATCAACGAAAGGGATCTTACCGCTGCTGATATCGAAGAGTACCGAATCAAGGGTATGTGGTATTTCGATAAGCGACAAGGCGAGCTTAAATACCGCTTATTGGGTATTGCCCCTGTTGCCCCCGACGTTAACTTTATCGATGACGAGTCTATGGATCCTGCAGATGCAAAGGTTGAACTTTTCTGGGTGTGGTACCCAGGTGCCAGGCAGATTTTACATGAAGCCAAAGTTTTCAATCAGCGCAACTCTGCGCAACCAATTTCATTTGATGCGTTGCTGAATGCACGTAGGTTCAATGGAGTCATATATCGAGAAGATAATGTTCATGGTGACCGAAAGGTCAATGACTACATCGCAGATAATGCATTGTTCCAATTGTTGGAGGCCAAACGAATTAAAGAGGCCATTCGAGACAGGGAACAAGATATGTGGAGCTACTAAGTTCCAAGAATGTTCCAATTCAATATATTAGAAAGCCCCAATGGTAACGTTGGGTTTTTTTTATGTTAAGAGACTGTTTTGAAATATCTCGATTATTTTCTCCTGCCTGCCTGCCGGCAGGAAAAATAGGCCATAACAATTCTAACGACATGTTTCAAAACAGTCTCTAAGTTGTGGGTCCCCTCCCCTCAGTCGAGGAGAGGTAGCTCCGACTAAGGAGGAGACGGAGGGGTTGCCCTGCGGCAGGTTTCTATTTGGAGCGATAATAATACTATTTTAACTATAAAGTGACTCATTAAAACTCGTTCATTTTCCGTTCTATTTTCTTGTTCATGATTTCCGTAGCTCAGGCTATGCAAATCAATCACAGCGTCATAGAACAAAAAAGCAACTTCGTTTTCTGTGACCCATTTTATAATTAAATTGGTATAACAATGCCATTTACAATTTCTACCTTTACCCCATGTTAGACTATCTAATCGTCGGTCTGGGCCTAGCAGGAATTTCCTTTTGTGAAACCTTGGAAAAAAACGGGAAGACTTTCAAGGTCATCAGCGACGGTTCGCAAACATCATCCCATGTCGCTGGCGGAATGTATAATCCGGTAATCTTGAAAAGATTTTCATTAGCCTGGAATGCTCAAGAGCAAATGAAGATTGTCGTTCCGTTTTATGCTGGTTTGGAAAAAAAGCTGAAAGTCAAGCTAAATCATAAACTTCCTTTGCTACGCAGATTCGCATCGATCGAAGAACAAAATCTTTGGTTCGAGGCTTCCGATAAAACCAGATTGAAACAATATTTATCCCCTGAAATCCTTCCGAACAAAAATCCAAAAATAGATGCTCCGTTCGGGTATGGTAAGGTTTTGAATTCGGGAAGGATCGATACAAGATTATTGACCGGAACGTATAAAAAGTATTTATTGGCCAATAATCAATTTGAAGATGAAACCTTTGAACACGATTCACTTCATATTTCTAACTCATCTGTTGCCTATAAATCTTTCAAGGCAAAGCGTATTGTTTTTGCAGAGGGATTTGGACTAAGCCACAACCCCTATTTCAACTATTTGCCCTTAACGGGAACCAAAGGGGAGCTATTGACCATAAGGGCTCCCGAATTAAAAGAAACGAATGCGATAAAATCATCGATTTTTATAATTCCTCTAGGCAATGATATATATAGGGTCGGTGCAACTTATAAATGGAAAGACAAAACGAATACCCCGACCCAGGAAGCAAAACAAGAACTGCTTGAAAAATTGGATACTTTTTTAAAATGCGAGTATGAAGTGGTGGATCATGTGTCCGGAATTCGCCCCACAGTGACCGATAGGCGACCTTTGGTGGGAAGACATCCCGAACAGCAAAATTTGTACATACTCAATGGCTTGGGTTCGCGTGGAGTAATGATCGGGCCCTACGTATCAAAACAACTTTTTGATTTTATCGAAGGTCAAAAACCACTCGATTCAGAAATGAATATTGAGCGTTTCAAATTAAAATATTTATCGAACTAGCCGTTGAATGCTTTTGGATCGTAGTGAATAAAAAAATTGATCCAGATATTTCTTGAGACCCTCACTATGAACGGCAAGAAAATGATCAAGGTTGCAACAATCGCGATAAAGGTGCTAATAAGTGAAGCGCCAAAAATGAGAAAGGCAATAACGAATGCGGCTACCGCTAAGGCGATACCCACACTATAGCTAACATACATTGCACCGAAAAAGAACGAGGGTTCTATTTTGTACTTTGTGTTGCAATGAGAACATCTTTCGTGCATTTCAAAAAGATTTCCGAGGTGATAAGGGTTTTTGTCCTTGTACATACTCTCTTGATGGCATTTGGGGCAAGTTCCTGTTAAAATGCTGTATGCTTTCATTCCTTTTTTTAACATTTGCAAAATCTTTTGACAAATTTACTCTAACCCGTAATTTTTGTGGGTGACATTGGTAACAAACCTATGTTTTATTTTTGTTGCCTGTTGTCAATAATTAGTTGAGTTTGAACCTGCCTACCGGCAGGCAGGCTTGACAATTGAACTTGTGTTTTACCTATGTTAAACGTACATAATCTTTCAGTTTCTTTCGGTGGAGAATATTTGTTCGAAGAAATATCTTTTCGCCTAAATGGGGGTGACCGTGTGGGGCTTATAGGAAAAAATGGGGCCGGCAAATCGACCTTATTGAAATTGCTGTTTAAAGAGATGCCCTATGACACAGGTACGATTGCCATTGAAAAGAATATCAAGATCGGCTTTTTAAAGCAGGATATCGATTTTGAACAGGGAAGAAGTGTTTTAGAAGAGACCTATCAGGCGTTCGAAGAGATTAAAACCTTGGAAACACAATTGGAGGAGGTCAATCTACAGCTTGCCGAAAGAACGGATTACGAGTCGGAAGAATATAACCAGTTGATGATAGATTTGAACGATTTGACCCATCGTTATGAGATTGTCGGCGGGTATAATTACCAGGGCGATACCGAGAAGATTCTTCAGGGGCTAGGATTCAAAAGAGAGGATTTCAACAAAAAGACGGATACTTTTTCAGGAGGATGGCGAATGCGTATCGAATTGGCCAAACTTCTTTTACAGAAGAATGATGTACTATTGCTCGATGAACCAACGAACCATCTGGATATCGAATCCATTATATGGTTCGAGCAGTTTCTAAAAAGTCATACAGGTGCTGTGGTCATCGTTTCGCACGATAGAATGTTTCTTGACAATGTGACCAATCGAACCATAGAAATCTCTTTAGGCCGTATTTATGATTATAATAAACCTTATTCAAAATTCTTGAAGCTTCGTGGGGAAATCAAGCAACAGCAATTAAACGCACAAAAGAATCAAGAAAAGGAGATTCAGCAGGCGGAAAGGTTGATAGAAAAGTTCAGGGCAAAATCTACAAAGGCTTCAATGGCCCAGTCGCTTATAAAGAAATTGGATAAGATGGAACGTATCGAGGTCGATGCGGATGACAATGCCGTTATGAACGTGAGATTCCCCATTTCAGTGGCCCCGGGCAAGGTAATTGCGGAAATTGAAAACCTTTCGAAGAGTTATGGATCAAATGAAGTATTGAAAAACATCAATCTACTACTTGAGAGGGATAGTAAAACGGCCTTTGTCGGGCAGAATGGGCAAGGTAAATCGACTTTGGCAAAAATAATGGTTGGGGAGCTCGAACATGAAGGGCGATTTAAATTGGGGCACAATGTTCAAATTGGCTACTTCGCACAAAATCAAGCCGAATATTTAGATGGAAGCAAAACAGTACTTGATACGATGATCGATTCTGCCAATGAAAAGAATCGAAATAAGGTCAGGGATATCTTAGGTTCGTTTTTGTTCAGTGGCGATGATGTGGAGAAATATGTGAAGGTACTCTCTGGCGGGGAAAGAAACCGTTTGGCCTTAGCCAAAATGTTGCTGCAACCCTTCAACGTCCTTGTAATGGATGAACCCACCAACCACCTTGATATAAAATCGAAAAATGTACTTAAACAAGCGTTGAAAAATTTCGAGGGTACGCTGATAGTTGTTTCTCATGATCGTGACTTTCTGCAAGGCTTGACCAATAAAGTTTATGAGTTCAAGGACAGGAAAATCAAAGAATACCTTGGCGATATCGACTATTATCTAGACCGGCGCAAAGCAGCCAACTTCAGGGCTATTGAAAAAAAACAGGAAGTACAGAGGGTAAAAGACCTTTCTGATAAAGGACAAAACAGCTTTAAGGATCAGAAAAAAATAAAATCGATCAAAAACAAGTTAAGTTCACTTGAAAAGAAAATAGCGGGCCTTGAAAAGAGCATTTCTGATACAGACCATGAATTGCTTATGAATTATGATGCCACCATAGCACAACCCGACTTTTTCGACCAATACGACCAGAAGAAAAAAGAGCTTGATGACCTCATGTTGACATGGGAACAGACTACATTGGAACTTGAAAAATTATCATGATTTAATGGCCCAATAGGTCTTTATTATTTTTTCACAACACATTTCGAGACTTTCACAACAAATAATAACCGTTCATCGATATTTTTTGTTTTTTAACAGATATAAACGTTAATTTGTAGGGTAATTCTTATAAATTATTTGATTGAAATCTGACTGAACCAAACTGTTATAATGAGCCCAAAACTATCTCTCCTGCTATTTTTGATTGCGTGTCAATATATGACAGCAGCAATTCCCAAAAGCGAAAAGCAAGCCCTTATAGATTTGTATAATAGCACCAATGGTGAAAACTGGACGGATCAATGGAATTTGAACAAGCCCATCATCACTTGGCATGGAGTTGAAGTGGAAAACGGAAATGTTGTCGCAATACGCTTGATGGATAATAATTTAAGCGGAGTACTTCCCGAGTCATTGGGAGATTTGACCAAATTACGTGTCTTTGATGTAGCTTTTAATAAAATAAAAGGTCAAATACCTCGTTCGGTAACCCAACTTAACCGTTTAGAAGAGCTTAGGTTCGGAAAAAATAAACTTTCAGGCGATATCCCTGAAGGTATTGTGAATCTGGGACAATTAAAGGTTCTTGATTTATTTCATAATGAATTGAGTGGAAAATTACCGGCAAATGTTGAAAAACTTCAAAAATTAGAAGTATTATCAATTTCAGACAATTCATTTTCGGGTCGTCTTCCTCAAGGACTGGGAGAATTGAAGAACTTGAAAAGACTTGAATTAGGTAATAATCAGATCGAAGGTGATATCCCCGAGAGCATTAGTAGACTTAAAAACTTGAAGACAATTGTTTTCGCCGAGAATAAGTTCGAGGGAAAGTTTCCTAGCTCGATTCTTACATTACCAAATCTCAAAATAGTTCAATTGCAACGGAACAATTTTGATCAGTTCCATCTTAAGAACAGTTTGCCAGCGGAATCAGGCTTTGCATTGCTCGATTACGATAACGAAGACAAATTTTCAAAGGGTAGTTTCAAAGCCATCTATTTGAACAATGATATCAGAACGGCCGATACCAAGTTTGACGATGAAGAAGAAAATCAAAGACCAAACTATGAATATTGAAAAGATAAATTTAAAAAAAGTGTTTCTGTTGCTGACATTCTTAAGTATTACGGTTACAAGTAATATCTATGCTCAGGTTTCTTCTAAAGAGAAAAAAGCCCTAATAGATTTCTATGATGAAATGGAGGGCGAGAACTGGAATCAAAAATGGAACTTAGAAGAACCGGTGACCAGTTGGTACGGTATAAAGGTAGTCGATGGTCACGT
>QIJL01000647.1 GCA_003232435.1 Flavobacteriales bacterium
TTTGCCAATGGTGCGAAAATGGCGTTCGTGTGGTGTCTGTAACTCAACAGATTGACCTTTCTGGCACTGTAGGGCATCTTGTCGCTGGTGTTCTCTTTGCGATAGCCGAAATAGAACTACAGCACTCCAAGGAACGACAAGCCGCAGGTATTTCCGTTGCTAAAACTAAGGGAACGTACAAAGGCAGGAAAAAAGGCACAACAAAAGCCAAGCCAGAACGCGCCAGAGCATTAAAAACACAGGGATTGAAGGAAAAAGAAATTGCTAGTGCCCTCGGTGTTACGGAACGGACGGTGTTTCGGTATTTGGGGAAAGATGTTGTGCTCTGTTCATAATGGGAATACTTATGACTGGTATTGAAAAAAGTAGGGGCGCATGAAATTCATAGAAAAAATTAAGCTTATTAATTTCAAACGTTTCGCCACATTTGACTACTCTCCTCGGCAAAATCGTAACATCTTCATTGGCGATAATGAGGCAGGCAAAAGCACAATATTACTGGCTGTTGATATTGCATTAACTGGTAGCCGATCAAGAGTAGAAACATTGGGTCTGGAAACATTGTTTCATCAAGATGCAGTAAGCCAGTTTTTAGCTGGAGATAAAAGCTTAGATAACCTGCCCGTTTTGTTGGTTGAAATTTATTTGAATGATCATGGGAAAATGGAATTGGAAGGTGTAAATAATTCGGATGAACGAATATGCCATGGTGTTAGGCTTAAATGCGAACCCATGGACGATTATGGAGGACAGATAAAATCTGCATTAGCTGAGAACGACGCTCTATTCCCCTACGAATATTACAACATTATCTTTTCAACATTTGCTGGACATTACTATACCCAAAACCACCGTTTTCTTAATCATATATTGATCGATAGTTCATTAATCGGATTCGAGTTTGCGACTCGTCAATATACGAAGTCTTTGTATGAGGCTAATACTGATCTTGTTCAACGTCATCAAAATAATCATGCGTATAGGCAAAACAAAGCTACATTTACTGGTAGTTCTCTCGCCGCTCTAAATAAAGCGGTAGGAGCCTTTAATTTCGATATTAAAAATGACAGTAAATCAAACCTTGAGCGAGATTTAATGATTACAGAAGAAGGCATTCCCGTTTCTCAAATGGGTAAAGGCAGGCAATGCTTTATTAAGACAGAATTTGCTTTGCAACAAAGGGAGGGTGCTAGACCGATTGATTTGATATTGATTGAGGAACCTGAAAATCATCTAAGTCACCTCAATATGAAGAAGCTGATTAATCGAATTGAGGAATCAACTCAAACGCAGTTGTTGATTGCAACTCATAGCAGTAGTGTTTGCTCGCGTCTGGATCTTCACAATGCTTTTTTACTTAGTACGGCCTCAACTAAATTAGTATCTTTGCAGGAACTGCCCGATACGACAGCAAATTACTTTGTGAAGGCTCCAAATAATAAAATTCTTGAATTTATCTTGTCTCAGAAAGTAGTTCTTGTTGAGGGCGATGCCGAATTCATGCTTGTAGATGGTATGTATGAAAATATTTTTGGTGAAAAACTGGAAAATTCCAATATTCACGTGATTTCAGTTGGAGGAACAAGTTTCAAACGCTACATGGATTTAGCCGTATTGCTTAGAATTAAGACAGCGGTTATTCGTGATAATGATGGCAATTGTCAGCAAAACTGCGTTGATAATTATGAGGGTTATTCAGAAGATAATATTAAAATTTTTTATGACGAAAATGAAAAAGATAGAACAACTCTTGAGAAGTGCATATATCAAGATAATATTGAATTATGTGACGAACTTTTTTCCCAAGGGAGAAGAACGCTGTCAGTGCAGGATTATATGCTAAATAATAAAGCCGATGCGGCGCTTAAATTGTTAGAAGGTGGCTTGGATAGATTAGTTGTTCCCGAGTATATTGAGCGAGCATTGACATGGATAAGAGAGTAATTTTTGCTGTAGCAGGAGCCGGAAAAACTACCTTCATAATTGATAGTCTGAAGTTGGATAAAAGCGCAATAATCCTTACATATACGGAAAATAACTACCGACATTTAAGGCAGAGAATTATTAAAAAATTCGGGTTTATACCTGATAATATAACTATTTTAACCTATTTCACCTTTCTGTATTCTTTTTGTTATAAGCCTTTTCTTCACGATAAATACAGAGCAAAAGGTATTAATTGGAAGCCTCCTCCTCATTTCACATTAAGACGAAAACGTTCAGAAAAAGTATTTTATATCGATCCATCTGGTCGCTTATATAACAACCGTATAGCGAAATTGATTGACCAAGAACAAGTCATTGATCATGTGAGGAGTAGGTTGAGTAAGTATTACGATCAGTTTTTTGTTGATGAAGTACAAGACTTTGGTGGGCATGATTTTAACTTATTAAAAGCTTTATGTTATGCCAAATTAGACATCATTTTTGTGGGTGACTTTTACCAGCATACGTTTGATACCAGCAGGGATGGAAACGTGAATAAATCGATTTTCGATGATTTTGAGACATATAAGAGTCATTTTCATGATGTCGGTATGACTCAGGATACGATGACATTATCTCATAGTTATCGATGCACTCCTCAGGTTTGTGAGTTTATTACTGAGCAGTTAGGTATCAATATTCAGTCACATAAAGAGACTTCATCGGATGTGCTGATTATTACTGACATAGAGCAAATAATGGAAAAATTTGCGTGTAATGAAACGATCAAACTTTTCTATCAGAACCATATGAAATACCCTTGTTTCTCTCAAAACTGGGGGAAGTCTAAAGGGCAAGACCATTATAAGGATGTTTGTATAATGCTTTATCCTGCTGCAATGAAAGCATATCAAGATGGAGGTTTAAGAAATATGAAAGCTTCAAGCAGGAATAAACTCTATGTGGCTTGTACAAGAGCAGAGCAAACAATAACGTCTTTTTCGTCGAAGAAAGACAAGTGAAGCATTCCAAGTGTTGAACGTCCGCTTTGTGCCGAAATTATCCTTCACTCATGCCAAAATGGTTCCCTTTTGATGCTGATGATTTTGTCCCTCACCTCTCAAATTTCTTGATATTAAAAGTAAAAAACCGCTAATGGGCTTTGCCCCTCGCGCCCGCAAGGGTGAAGGCTCTGCCCTGATTTAAAAACTTTTCCCCCGCCCTATTGGTCATTCCTCGCGCAAACCAAAAGTTTTTAAATTAGCCCTTGCAGTTGCTACCCCTACACTTCGCCAGTGGGTCAAGTTTGCATACGCAAATTTCAACCAACTACAGGAGTTTATAAAATGAAAACAATTACAAAGACACAATGTTCTGAAAGCAAAAGGCTTGATTTTCTTCCTCACCATGTGGGCAATAAATTTATTCAATATGAGAATTTAATCTATGCCCATATGAGAAAAGCATCAAAACAATATGACGGTGGATATTGGGAATATTACACGCTCTCAAACGGCGGGTTTTATATGGAGCTGCAAGAAGATGAACGCTTGGACATGGAATGTATGGGTAATTGTTATCGTGGGGAAATGAGCGCAGAAGCTGCAAGCCTTGCTGTTAATTTATGTGTGCAGAATATCTTTGCTTGGCAAGTAAACCCTGCAAGGTTCAGCGATACTTTTCACAATCTCCGCCATTATGCCAGCCAGCACCAAGAAGCACGGGAGATATTCGGCTTTATCGACTAGACCATAAAAAATCCCCCGCATCAATCCTGATGGGGGGGATTAAAATAACAAAATGTTATTAAAAAATTTTATTGTTTTAATATCTAAACAATAGTGATAAGATTCTTATTAGAAATATTTGAGATATCTATTTGATATCAATAAGGTGTTAATTTCAATAGTAAAAGGAAATTATAATGATATTGCTTATTGGTGGTATTAAAGGTGGTTCAGGTAAAACAACAATAGCAACAAACCTTGCTGTCATGCGGGCTTCAGAGGGAAAAGATGTTTTACTTGTTGATGCAGATGACCAAGAAACCTCAAGTGATTTTACAATTCTACGCAATGAGAAAAGTAACGGAAAGGCGGGGTACACAAGTATAAAACTGACTGGAGGGGCTGTCCGAACAGAACTTAAACGTCTCATTGATAAATATGACGATATTGTAATTGATACGGGAGGGCGAGACACTACCAGTCAAAGGGCAGCAATGAGCATTGCTGATATCTTGCTTGTCCCCTTTATTCCACGGTCATTTGATATATGGACGATAGACAAAATTACCGAAATTATTGAAGAAATGAAAACTGCTAATCCTTCGCTAAAAGCCTGTACATTTTTAAATAAAACAGATTCACGTGGGGCTGATAATGAAGAAGCAGCCGAGATGCTTAGAGAAAATAAAATCGTATCATTTATTGATGCACCTATTGGAACAAGGAAAGCTTTTGGTAATGCTGCCTCTCAAGGGATGTCTGTAATGGAATTAAAACCAAGAGACCCTAAAGCAGAAAAAGAAATATTGATGCTATATAGATATGTATTTGATATCAATTAGATTCTAAATAAACATGAGGTTTATATTATGGCAATATCAAAAAAACCACTAAAGAAGGAAAAAGAAAGTGAAATTGACTCACTCATAAACAAAGGGGGGAGCGTTGCGCTATCGGATAAAAAAGATGGAAAGGCAGTCGTTCCTATCTTACTACGGTTGCCCCTTGTAGATGCTACAGAGATTGATATCCTTCTTTCCAAAAGAAGGATTAAGATACCTCGACATACATGGTTACTTGAAGCAGTCTATGAAAAAATGGAACGAGAAGGAAAATAACAAGCTTATAGATTGGGATTCATACGTTTCTTACAGAAGTTTATAAATGCCCCGTCAGGGCTTCGTAATTCTTCCTTTCCGCTATTTATCCAAAATTCCAACCAGTCTTGCTCGACTGAATAAATATCAAAGTTACGCCCAACAATTCCTTTAGCTTTCTCAATCGTATCAGGTTGTAAATAGGGGCGGTCATGGCCTTCGACTTCTCTTGCCTCGATATAGTTTTTCTGGTTGAAAACTACATTATCACCTTCTATTTTTAAACTATAATCGGGTAAATGATTGTAGTTTTCTATTTCTTTAAGCATGAACCGGAATTTTTTTAAGCCTCCACTGGAGCCACTTTTCTTGTGAAGGGATTGGAGTCCAATTTTCCATTGTTTTTGGCTTCCACAATGTTTTCTGGATATTTCGTATATGCGCCGTTCAAGGGGTTTTCTAAGGCGAAAATAATGGCGACTGATCGTCAGAACGCTTTGCTTCATGATTGAATCATAAAGCCATTCTGATAGCTGGATTTCTATTTCGACCATTCGACCATTGACTTCTCTTGTGACATCCGCTTTTTCTAGTATCCCAAAAACAGACCATTTTTCTTGATTTCCAGTTTGAATGTTGGTTTCTATTACCGTTCCTCTTAGTCGTTTTAAAGATTTTTTTAAAAGTTCATATTCCCGCCCACCAGTACCTCGATTTGTCGAAACGAGTAAATCATAAGCCTTTAGTTTTATATTCCTACTTGGGGTTTCTCCTCTGTTAATCCCCGCCATGAGCTGGCTTATGCAGTAAATTAGAATATCTTTGTCATGTATGGTTGCGTGGCCTAAAATACTTGGGGTAATTACTACATGATTGCCATTATGTTCATAGTTTCGGACGTTCGTATCTGGCTTGGTCGATAAGGTGAAAAGCGGATGCTCCATAGAAGCAATATCGCTCTTTGGCATGACATCGCCAAAATCGCAGATAAACAATTCTTGATTGGGGTGTCTTTCCGGAAGTAGGGGTTTTATCATATTGCGACCTGTATCGTGACTTCAGGAACTTTATACTATCGTGACTTCAGGAACGCAAGGTTTTTTATCGTGACTTCAGGAACCGAACTTCGTGACTTCAGGAACCGAACTTCGTGACTTCAGGAACCGAACTTCGTGACTTCAGGAACCGACGGTCAAGTTATCCACAGCGTAACCTATTGATTTATAAGCTACTTAACCATGTGGTTGAGTCTGCGTAACCTACTAACTACTTTTTAACAATTTATAACACTAGCAAAAATCGGATTTTGCCTGTGGATAACTTTAACTAATCCTCGTGATTTTAGGAACCGACAGCAAAAAGCGCCTACCCTTCGTTCGCTTTGCTCTCTCCGCCCAATGCTTTGCATTGCCTCTAATGAGTTCGGCAAGCCTCACACTGATTTTTTGTTCAAAGCTAAAAATGGAAAGTTCAAAAACCTCAGCGAGGGTGGTCTTTTGCATATTTAATGCCAATATTGATAACTCAGAACAGCCGGAAAGAATAAAAAAGAAACTTTGCAGGAAAAGAACGGTGATTTTTGGACGTAGGATGCCCCACAACGAATTTTTTACCCCTTGGTAGAGCTTTCCTTGTAAAAAGATAAAAAACCTCTGTACGGGCTTTATAAGCGGTTTTAGCCCTATTAAAAAACACTTTCCTTTTCTTTCGTTATTTCCTCCACGGTTATTGTTTCAATCAACGGTTCGTTTGAACCCGGAAGCCCCAAATACTTCAAGGGGTCAAACTCGTTGATTGAAACAATCCTTTGCTCTCTCATATGAGTTTTTATAGAAGAAATATGCTTCCCCTCAATGGAGATAATCTTGCGAGATGTCATAATCATCAAAAGGTTGTCATTTTCAAAGGCTCTTTCCGCAATATCAAAATAATAAATCTGTAGGGTTTTATTCCCCTTCTGGTTTATTTCCAGTGTTGACTTGGCCTGTGAATCCCGCACCTTTTTAAACGCTTCATATTGGCTGAAAGAGGTTTCCTCTTGTTCAATAATTCCCTCTAATTCCTTTTTTGCTTGCTGTTCAATAATGCTTTTTGGTTTTTTATGTTTAATTTCTCCGTCCCTAAAGCTCATCTTTCTAACTCCTTTCCGTCCAGACGTTCAACGCTATCAATTTTTATTTGTCCCATTTCCGGTGTCTTCTCGGATATTTCTGTAAATTCCAGCCAACGTGTATATCGTTCATATCTTGCCCTTGTTGGGTTTTCCTTTTTTTCTCTTGCGGCAGCACGGGCTATTTCCCTGTGATGATTAAATGCTTTTAGCACTTGCAAACGTTGCCCCTTGTCGGTGTGGATGTTTTTTTCTTTCATGGCTGAGGCGGCAGCCCCTAGATGAAAGGTTGGTGTTCGGTCTATGCCCTGTGCCTCAAGGGTGCGATGGTCAAAGCGTACAGGTGTGTCAGCGTCCTCTAAGGCGTCATTGATGGTCTGTGCCCAGTTCTCCCGCCATCCTTGCAACGTTGATTTTTTGTTCCAGTCACGGTTTTTATCTTGAAATCCTTCTGATGTTAAATTCCGCATAGTTAGCATGATATGAACATGGGGATTTTTTCCACCATCTGATGCTTCTGACTCATGGATATTAAAATCAGCAATCATGCCTTTATTGACAAAATGTTTCTTTATGAAGCCTTGTACCATCTCAAGGTTTTGGTCAAAAGATAATTCTCTTGGTAGAGCAACGGTAATATCACGAGCAAGCTGTGCGTCCTTTCTTTTTTCTTTTGCTTCTACTTGGTTCCAAAGTTTTTGTCTATCTGTAGCCCATTCAGGTGAATTATCTGGTGCCATAATTTCAGAATGTAGAATATCGTCTTTACGACTATAGTCAAAGTTTTTTCCTATTCGTTCATCATGTAGATTCTCACCAGCTCGATATGCAGCGCTTGATATTGCAGATTGTCCCTTGCTTCTTTGAATTGTTTTTACCTGAAAAGTGATTTGTTTTCTGGCGGATTTACCAATTGCATGTATTGACTCAAATGGATTTTCTCCTTTTGACATTCAAGAACCTTAAAATGAAGTATATTTTATAGGGCGCACTTATACGTTACTTCGTAACGTGTGCTGTTTTTCTATGGATAAGAAAAACAAACCCTATAAAATAATACTAATGATAATATTTTATTCGGTTAAAAACAAGATGTTGTTTTTAACATATTGATTATCAATATAATGTATGTAAAAATGTTCTTTTAGATAAAAGAGAAGGTGGAGAAAATGACGCAAAGACTAGATAGGCTTTTACAGCAACAGGAACGCTTAAAAGCACAAATTCAAAAAGAAGAATCCAAGACCAAAAAACAGAATCGTAAAGATGACACCCGCCGTAAGATTTTAATCGGCGCGGTCGTGATGGAGGCAATTAAGAAAGATGATGTAATGTCATCCCAGATAAAAAAACTTCTTGCCGGAAATTTAACAAGAGACAATGATAGAAAATTATTTGAATTACCGTTTCTGAACAAAGAGAGTTGATAATTTTCTTTGTTTCGGCCTGATATAGCCTGATATGTTTACATATCAACCGTCGCAGACGGAGCGTGATGGCTGTGGCAGTCCATAGACAATTTATCCATTTTGTGGGTTTATTTCTGATTGTTTTATGCTATCGTACCGACAGTACAGTTCTTATCTAAAGCAGGTCGGTTATGAAACTCAACTCCTCCTCTATCCCATTTAGACTCCTCACCTTCATATTTTTTATGTTTGTCGCGGCAAGCTGCAACAGCAGCGATTCCACAACAGACCCAAAGACCGCAGGTGCGCCCACGCTGGAAATTACATCTCCAAAGGATGGGGCTACCATCAACGGGGGTGAAAGCTCTACAATAATCAAAGGTAAAATTTTAGGGAATTCAACTTCTGGAGTGATTACTCAGCTCTACGTTGATGGAGAGCTAATTGCTATAAATTTAGTACAGATACAAGGAAATGATTTTGCTGGTGTCGTTAACCTGAAGGAAGGAAAAAAGAATGTTATTTCAATAATTGTTACTGATTTTAATGATGTAAAAACGGAAACAAAACTGACTCTGCATCAAGGTGTAATGGAAAAATTAAGAGGTTATATCCGATTTGGAGTGTCACCAAGCATGGCGGTTTTATCGGAGTCTACAGGGGCGGTTGATGTTTCTTTAGAGATTGATCCACATATAGGGAAGAGGTTGATTTCCAGTTATTCGCTGGATTTTGATGGTGACGGGGTTTTTGATAAGGAAGGTGTTCCATCAGAGCGATATTCTTTTGAAACAAAGGCAACATATAACCGTCCGGGGCTGTATTACCCAACTGTAACAGTTACTGATGAAAATGGTGACGTATTTGTAAGGACTATCGTTGTTAATATTTTATCTGTTAATCAGGTTAATGCTATTTTTCAAAAAAGCATTGATAGTCTACAAGATAGCCTCATTTCAGGGAATATTGATAAAGCGGTTAGCTTATTTGATATCTATTCTCAGGATAAATATAGGAAAATGTTTGAATCATTTTCTCAGACCGACCGAAATGATTTAGCTCAGGAATTTGGTGATGTAAGATACGTTAATTTATTCGGTGGACGGGCGGAATATGAAATTTTTACCAAAAGAGAAGACGGTGTAACTTATTCTTTTCCTATCTTTTTTGTCCAAACTGCTAGTGGATGGAAGATAGAAAAATTTTAGTTTATTGCCCCGCTGCTTGCGGCGGGAATCATTTATTTTGAAACATTTTAAAAGTAAACAATTCTAAAATCTTTGTTGTTCGATAGCCTTACTATGAGGTCACAATAGATTGCGCAGAATCCTTTTTCTTCTTATTAGTTTTTTGTTTGTACATATCTTCACCTTTAGATCTCTTGAAGCTTGGGATGATAAAAAAACCCATCCGGTGATATCTGAACAGGCAGTGAAGAACTCTATTCTTGCCTTTGAACATGGTGACTATTTAAAAAACCTAGGGTTCAAGAAAAGCTTAGGGGAAGAATTTAAATGGGAAACTTTTGGTAAAGATGGAATATTAGACCCCAATTTTGACGTGGGCGTGACTAAATGGGTTCAGGAAGGTTCTCGATTAGAAGACACCCACAGAGTTAAGTTTGGCCCTGCTAGACAAGACCGCGCGCTTTTAAAACATTTTCACGACCCCCTTCTTGACTGGGGTTTTGCTGGTTTAGATACTATTTTAATCTTTCCCGAAGAAGGGCAGTCTTCTGTCCTTTGGGCTATGGATGACAATAATGATTGGTCATGGCAGAAGGTAAGGGAATACTATTACAATGCACTTACCTTTTCCGATCCTGATATTAGAGATACAAATTTTGCTAAGACCTTCAGGGGTGTAGGGCAACTAATTCATCTTATTCAGGATGTTTCCCAGCCTGCTCACGTCCGAAATGACCCACATCCCTTTGATGCCCTTCGTTGGAGAAATGGATTTGAAACATGGGCGATAAATAATGCAGACAAGGTTGATTTTTTTATGCAAAATCCTGTTTTTCCGCCAGATTCATTACTAGCTTCAGGTCGTGGTTTCCCCACGCCAATTACAGAGTTATTCGACACAAAACAATTTGCGGTTCATGGTAATCCACCTGATGAGTCTAATGATGCCGGTCTTGCTGAATATACCAACGTAAACTTTTTCAGTGAAGATAGAATTTTTTCTAGTTACCCTTGGCCTAGTATTGACCCATCTAATGCAACAAAGGTTTCTGAAAAACCGATTAGAAGATTTCAGTCAACAATAACAAGGTCATACTATAAAAAAACCTGTAACACCTGTGGTGAGACTAACGGAGGCTCTGGCTATCTTCTTGCGGCTGAAAGTATTACTGAGAAGTATATTCGGGGTTCTGGAACACAAACAGAGATTGTTACTCTTCTTGACGACAAGGTTTACGAAGACTATGCCAAGCTGCTTTTTCCCCGTGCGGTAGGTTATTCCACGGCATTGATTAACTATTTTTTCCGTGGAGAGATGGAAGTTACCGTTGCAGATGATGGCAGCACTATCCTTAAAAACACATCAAATGAAGATATGAAAAACGGTGAATTCAAGCTTTGCTACGATACCATTGCGGGGACAAGGAGTTGTAATAGTTTATCTGTAGATTCTCTCCTTAAAGGTGCATCTCGCACCTTCCAGTTTCAAAAGGGTTTGGAATATAAAATGGCGGTCTATAAAGGTGATTTAGGAGGAGAGGTAGGGGCAGTCATTGGAAAATTTATTGGTACGCCCGAGCCGGATACTGGGAATAATCCATGTGCTGGTATTTCTGGCTTTAATTTGGTTGCAGCTTCCAGACTATTGTTTTTTGAAAAAAACATTATAGATTGTGACACCGAGATTACCGGAGATATTCCAAGGGGTATTAATATTGAGGTCATTGATGGTGCAGACCTGATAATAAATGGCACAATGGAAGGTACTTTAATCGCAGGCTTCACCCGAATTGGTAATAGTCCTCCAGATTTGAGGAAAAAAAGCAATGTTACCCTGAAGGGTGATGTTATCGGAATTGGTGTTTTCGGTGGAGGTTTTGAAATACGCATTAACGGTAATCTTACCGCCCCTGATTCTGATTTTATTAATTCTAGGGTTAGCGTTACTGGAAATATGACCTTTAGGAATCTTGAAATAGAGCGCGACATCTTGAAATATTCAGTAATAACCGTGGATGGGGATGCCACGGGTGTTGACGTTTTTGGTGTGGACTTAAGTATCTTTGGCTCTTCAGGTAAGGTTGATAGTATTTTTGGTGGTCGTTTGTCTTTAGGTTCAGAAACAAATTTTACCACCGAAAGCATTAGCTCTGTCATTAGTCGTGGAGGTAACAATATCACAGCAAAAAATGCTTCTGATTTGGAGCTTAATTCAAACCCATTTCTTAGAACAAATGGGGATTTATCTGTGGAAAGGTTCGGAGATGACAACGATATATTAGGTGTTGAGGGTAATATTATTACCTTAACGTCATTTGGTTCGTCAGGTGTCTATGCTACTACTGGTGCTTCCAGCGAAATCAGGGGGTTATATTCTGGAAATTTGAATTGGTTTCGTGGTGCTGCGGGAGGTCTTACGATTGCCAGCGCCCACACAAATACCAACACAGACGGTGTAACGGGAATAGTTACTATTACAAACTCAAATGTTGACACTGACCCGACATTACCTCCACCGCCGCCATAAAACCCGATTTTATCCTTTGCTCTGTTGCGCCCTTCTCTCCGCCCTTACAACTGGCAGGGAGAGAAAGGCGCAGTATTCTAAATTATCTTTCCTGCTCGATTTCTGGTTCTTGTTGCTCTGGCAACTGTCCCGCCCGTTCCATTTGGTTATGCTGGCTTTGTTTTTGTTCCCCTTCACGTGGTGACCTGTCAGCAAGCACTTGTCCGGTGCGGAATTGTTCCATCGTTTCGTAAATCTGTTCTCTTGCGTTATTCATTTCTTTGGCAATACCATCAATAATTGAATTGAGTCTTTTACCCATAACACCCCCCTTCCTTATGCTATTTTTCCCAGTCTTGCTTTTGAGGTATTTTCTTTTCTGCACTTGCTTTTGATGGTGTTATATCCTTTTTGCCGAATTTTCTTGGACTGCCGCCTTCTGCCTCTATTTTTGCGTCCATCGCATCAAGAAAACGGGTGCTTTGCATCCTGTACTGTATCTGCATACTGATTAAAAGCGAAGTTGCAGCAAAGGCCAAGAAAGCACCAAGCGCAGGGTCAAACCCTGCTGCTATTGAAGCAATAATAAAAACCAGTCCGGGTTCAGCAAATCGTTGCACCGCTCCGGGTAACAGCCTGTTTAAAAAACCTTCTTCGGGCAATAGCCTATTCCAGATATTCCATGAATCCCCGTATGTTTGTGAATGGATTGAGAAATTCCGGTCAAAATGCCGTTTTGTATTTTTGTACAGGTGATAAAAGCCCAAGGCCAGAAAAGCGAGGGAAAACCAGCGTATCCCGCTTGATATTGTTACCATTCCTGTGACTCGGTTTTCCTCACCCATCAAGACAGATGCGATATTCAAGCCAACAAAGGTGGCAACTATCAATTCAAATTTCAGGTATCTAACACCAAAATTACGCCTTAGAAACACCTCAATAGTGCGAGATGTTATAGCGAATATGAGTAATGCCCCTCCGACAAAAACTTTCATGTCCCTGAATGGGTCAAAATCATGATTTTGATTTTCCATTTGTCCCCCTATTGTTGGTTGAATTCACAGATTATGTAATTATCCCCTGTATGGTTCCATATCCGGCCTGATTGGGTGATGATGCCGTCTACCTTGTTGCTGTTGTGCTGTCCTCCTTTTCTTAGCTGGCTAAAAATCTCCATCTCGATTTTATCCGTTCTTGTCTCACTGACAGAAGTGCTTGAAGAGGTCATATTATCCCCAAGTCCAGTTATTGCCCTGAATATTTCATCTCCCTGTGAAACAGGGCTTCTTGAACTGCTATAAGAGCTTGTTTCTGCCCAATATTGCCCAAGACTATCAATTAGCCACTTGTTTGTGATGGTGTCATTATTGGCATGGAATATTTTTGTTGAAAGCACTGCCAGAATTGCGTCTACAAGTTCCCTGTCTGGCAATTTGGCGTATAGGTTGGAAATATTCTGTGTGATGTATATCGAGGCAACACGGGCGGAACGTGCCGTAGTTAAAAAATCGAGGTCGGTATCAGTCATAAAATAATGACATTCATCGACGGCAAGCAGTACAGGACGTGAGTTTTCCTGAATATTTCTTCTTTCCGCTGCTTGCTGAAACAGCGTTTTGAAAATTACTTGAATGAACGTTCCAGCCGCAAGCCACTTTTTAACGGGAACATCTACAATCAAGATTTTCCCGTCAAAAGAATCTTCTGGTACTACATCAATTCCGGTTGAAAACATTTTATGCAGCGTTCCCCGTGTAAGGGGTTCGGCTGATGATGTGAAGGTGCTTAGAACAGATTGTCGGGTTTTATCGGGCAGTCTTGCATAGTCGTTTTCCCAATAGCTGATCGTTTCATAATAATCATGTTCATTTACAGGGGTGCCACTCGTGGCAATATTTTTCTGTGCAGCAAGGACATATTGCCCAAAAGCGGTGTCTGTCCATTCCCCCGCTTTCATTTCAGGGACAGAGCGAGGGGCAGAGCGGATAATGTCATAGATTGCTGCAAGAGAGAGTTTCACCTCTTTTTTCTCATCTGTGGCCAGCTTGATTAAATCAATGCAATTTCTAACAATCTGCTTACTGGCATTGATGAAAAACGCTTGGTCGCCTCCAGAGCTTCCACCGCCTTCCCTGTTGACGTTTGCCATTGATTCCACCAGCACATTAACGATGTTTTCGGTGTAGCTGGCTCCTTCTCCGGCATTTGCCAGATATTGCATGAAATTAAAGCGCAATCCAGATTCCGGAGAAATAACAACAACATCTTTTTCACGTCCGGTCTGTTCGGCGTATTCCTGCCAGCGTTGTTTTTCCTCAATTTTGGCGCAGAGTACCAATGCACCAAATCCCGAAGCGAGATATTGCAGTATGAGGGAACGAGCAGAGCCGGAGCTTTTCCCAGAGCCAGTTCCTCCGAGAATCAGCACCCCTTCCATTGCATCACGCATTAAAAAAGGGTCGTTTTCGGAGAACCAGTACAGAGGAGTTTCGAGAATTGAAGGTTTAGGTTTTTTTTTGCGGAAGAACATAAGCAATCCTCCAAATGAAAAGTTATCCCAACGTAGACCGCTATTTTAGCCAGTCTTTTTTTCGTCGTTGAAAATTCTCGTCATTGAGAATTGTTTATGCTGGGAGCATTTACAAAAAGTTCTCTCTTTGTTTATTTTCAAGTTTCTTAGTTGATAATAAGTTTACCAGATACTCCTAAATTGGCAAGTCCATCTAGGAGTAGTGCGTAAAGGTATTCTTCTATAAATCCCTAAAAGGGATTAAAAATGTGGAGGCTTCAGCCTGATATTTTCATGTCTGATAAAAAGAGAAACAATGGAAAATAGGGGGGGGTCTTTGGAAATTTGAACTATGAGTGCCACTAATTTTTATTAAACTGGCGGTGACGACTTCATGAAAAAAATGCTTTGGTAGAGTTCTTAGGATTCCGGTTTCGGCGTGGTCTATACGCCTGCCATTTCGTTCATGGGAATTTTCTTGGTGTCATTTTCAAGAACAACATTATATCCACAAGCCGCAGCAATTTTTATAAAATTCTTAACTTTCATGTCTTTTTGTTTTCCCGACCTGATATTTTGAATAACTGTTGGAGATACCCCGACTCCTCTGGCAAGTTCCCTGACGGATTGTTCATCTTCATCCATTAGCGCACAGATTAGCTCAGAAAATAGAAAATCTTTATACCCTGTATCAAACTCTTTCTTGAAATCCTTGTCCTGCATTAAGCGGTCATAGGTTGATACTGATTTATTCTTGGTCATAATAATTTCCCTCTTCAAGTCGTTTTGTATAGTTTTTCATACGCTCTAATGACCTGTTTTTTTCTGTTTTTGGTAGCTTGTCTTGTTTTTTTTCAAAGGCATTTGTAACAATTATTTTTCTACCCTTAAAGAAGAAACATAAAAAACGGTCTGGTTTTGGTTTGAATGCGTATATTTTATCGCCTTCGTTTCTAAATTTTGTTTTATCACTAATCTTTCCAGCATCTCCCATTCGTTTTACCAAATGCAGAAATTTTTGTTTCTGGACTCTATCAAGTTCTTCAAAATAGGTAAAAGCATCACTATTTCCATCCTCGTTATAGAACCATTCAACAACAAATCTTTCACCGGAATAGATTACATATTCGTTCATACTGTACCACTTTAGCTGCACGGCTGCAAGAGTTTTTTAGCCTAAGGACTCATAATTCAACTAGCTTTTATTTTCTATCAAATTCTTATTCCCAATACTACCTGAATTATCTTCCTGCTAATATTGCTGCTTCCTCTATACAATAAGCTAAGTCTTCTTTGTTTGTATATTTGTATGCTTTGAAGCCATTTGCTTCTATTTGTGATGGAATTGCTCCTAGTGAACCAGTTTTTCCATTCTGATCTTTCAGGTGATTAATTTGTATTGCGACAAGCCCATTGCCTTTTGCAAGCGACTGGTCAATTTCATAATTTATATACTTTCTATTGGATGTACCGTATGTGACACAAACCACTGTGACTGAAGTATTTTTTAGGCCATTGTCAATCATTGTCTTGATTGTTCTATCGCCTTTCTTCTTTGCCGCTTCCCACAACGAAGCATCTTGAAATCCTGCGGCGGAATTGCCGATGATATTTGCCATGTTCCTAATTTGGTTAACCTTCCATACATATTTGTAGTGAAAGCTAAAAAATACCCGTCGTGCCATTTTAATTTCCTCCTTGCTTTAGATAGATACTTATAGAGGTTACTAGAATAATGGAAACCAGTATCACTCCATGAAAGGCTATCAACGTTTTTGAAAAAGTTACCGAGTTCCAAAGCTGCACTTCATCTTTGAACGAAGAGGTATTCATTGAAAAATCAATATCCTCTTCGCTCAATTCACGAACGAAGTCATATAGTTTTCTGAAAAGTCGTTCTTGATGTAAAAAATACCCGTCAAGACACCAAAATGCGATTGCCGGGAAATAGGCGAGGTAAACAAAAAGTAATTGTGCATCTTTTGCCGCTAATGCGAACATGGCAGAGACAAGAATGACACTCCATCCTTTCAGTAAAAATGAATTATGAGAGAGTCGATTAACGATTCCCTGTATCATTCCTAAATGGGCTAGTTTTTTTTCCATAGATGGAATCAATCTACTTATTTGCCTCTTTTGTTTTTTTGAGGTTTAACCTTTTTTATAATGCGGGCTTCTGATTCTAGTGCTTTATCAATAGAAGCCTTCTGTTGTATTTTTACTTTTGTTCCTCCCTTAATAGGGTCTGGCCCGCTAGGTAAGTGCTCTTTTAGCCTTTCTTCTACACGTCCTCGTTTTGCAACGCCTGTATAGATATTGTTATTATTTTCATCGAGTATCTGATAGACAACTGGTTTGTTTTTTGCCAAAGACTCAATTCCATTTTCTGTGAATTCTGAAGTTTTTTTACCATTTTCCATTTTTTAGTCTCCATATCAAATACACAATATATTGTGCCTCCCTTTCATATGGGTCTTTATATTGTGGATTTCAACCACTACAGAATATTTTTTTCTGAAAATAGTAAAGCTAAGGGTTTCCCTCTGAAACAGAATTGGGATTACTGTTTCATTTTTTTCCCGCCCATTCAGCCGTATATTCACTGACAAATAGGGTAATTGATATTTTCGCATGGAAACAGCCCCATATTTCCAGCAAAAATATCTACTGATACACTGAAAATTAGGGTGTACTCTATTTGTCGTTTAAGATGCTCAATATTTCTCTTGTCCTAACCGTGTCTATAGATTATAATGTAAGTATATATCTTACGGGAGACAAGAAAATGGCAAGAACAATTACATTCCAACCTAATCAAGAACTCGGTGGTTTTATTGAGGGTTTAGTAGAAGCAGGTAACTTTCAAAATCAAAGCGAAGTTGTAAGGGCAGGTTTGCGACTTCTTCAGGAAGAGAATGCAAAATCAAAGTTGCAAGAATTACGAAATCTTATAGACGAGGCAGAAGATAGTCCGACCGTCAAAAATTGGGATAAAAAAGAGTTTTTAATTCGGATGAGAAGTAAGATGAATGTCTCAAAATAAAATATTTTATATC
>QIJL01000096.1 GCA_003232435.1 Flavobacteriales bacterium
ATTCTTTAAAGCGCTATTTTGACACGAATTCGGCCAATCTGCCTGTCGGCAGACAGGTCGGCGCAATTTTTTTCGCAAACTATTTTTGGAATTTGGAACTTGGAATTTTAATGCCTCGTGGGCTTGCCCCGAGGTAGTTTACTTGTTTTTAACTGTTCAACATTACAGGCATGACCAACATGGTAACATTTTCGCCTTCGTCAAATCCGTCGGCTGGGGTAAGTATCCCCGCTCGGTTTGGTAAGCTCATTTCCAAAGAGACTTCATCCGCATTTAGATTATTCAACATTTCGGTCAAAAATCGCGAGTTGAAGCCGATTTGCATATCATCACCTTGATAAGAACAGGTAAGTCGTTCTTCCGCTTTGTTACTGTAATCGATATCTTCGGCTGAAACATTCAACTCGGCACCAGCGATTTTAAGTCGTATCTGATGTGTGGTCTTGTTCGAGAAAATAGCGACCCTGCGAACGGAGCTCAAAAATTGGTTTCTTGAAATGGTCAATTTATTCGGATTTTCCTTCGGGATGACCGCTTCGTAATTCGGATATTTTCCGTCTATCAATCGACAGATTAAAATGGTACTACCGAAAGTGAATTTGGCATTGCTATCGTTATATTCAATCGTGACATCATCTTCACTTCCTGCAAGGATGCCTTTCAAAAGATTCAACGGTTTCTTAGGCATGATAAATTCCGCAACCTCTGAGGAGGAAACATCCTCCCTTTGATATTTTACAAGTTTGTGGGCGTCGGTAGCCACAAAAGTCAAATTTTCAGGGGAGAACTGAAAAAAGACCCCGCTCATTACTGGCCTTAAATCATCATTGCCAGCAGCAAAAATAGTCTTGTCGATAGCCGTTGCAAGTATATCTCCCATGAGGGTCGTCGTACTCGGGTTGGCCAGTTCGACAGCCTTCGGAAACTCGGCTCCATCGGCATAGGCCAAAGCGTACTTGCCATGGTCAGAGCTGATTTCAATAGTATTGTTATCGGCTACAAGAAAGGTCAATGGTTGCTCAGGAAATGTTTTCAGCGTATCTAACAAAAGGCGAGCGGGTACCGCAATGTTTCCTTCGTTATCAGAATCAACATCCAAGACAGAGCTCATCGTCGTTTCAAGATCGGAGGCAGAGACGGTCAATTTATTCTTGTTCAGGCCGAATAAAAAATTGTCTAAAATGGGTAAGGTATTGCTATTATTAATGACTCCTCCTAAAACTTGGAGCTCTTTAAGCAAATAAGTACTTGATACGATAAATTTCATCAGTTTGATCTAGTTTTTTTGGCCTTTTTCTTAATGGAAAAACGGGGTTTCGGAAAGTTCGATATTTTCCTAATCTAACCTAACAAAGATATTTGAATTGTATTTTTTGAGGAAACAAACTTATCAACATCTAAGCCGAACGTTTTTTCTTCTCGTAGTTATTGAAAAGTCGACTTGAAAGTTAGGCCGGTATAATGGGAAGCCCCATATCGATTACCGGTCACTTCGTTTTTTGCGGTTATTTTTTCGGTATGCAAGAACGGTAATACTTCTTTCCTAGTCCTGAATGTTTATAAGTCTGGCAAATTCGAATAGTCGGTTCTGCGAATTGCTAAAGAATTCTTTGTTTTCAAGCTAGGTGTTCGCCTATTTGGTTCAGGTTTTTTTCAGGGCAACTAAGATTTTGGACCCTTTAGGCTTTTTCCAAACTCCATGCTTCCGCTTTGGCAGAAAATAAGATTTTGGGTCGTGACCAGATGTCTCTAAAATATACTGACGCGCGATAATTTTCTAGATTCGCTTCATCCTCCCAAATACTGTATGTAAATAATACCCTGGGATTTGACTTTTCCTTAAAAAGTTCTATAGAAGAAAAATCCATCAAAACTTTTTATATCCTCCCTATGTCCTTCGTAAATTTGTAAAAAGTCGGCAATACACTCTTGTTTAAAAGTCAACTTTACGATTCACACCAACATCTACTTAAAATTTATGGTTATCGCATCAAGGTAGTCAAGACCTAAAAGAGAAGAAGCACTTCCACCGGCCCTCGGGTTACTTTTGTAAATCGCGATTTCAATATGCTCGGCTGAATTGTAAATGGCCATTAGCTCCCCGGGGGCCCTGCGTTGACTTTTCTCAAGATTGAAGTTTACGATATCACTATACTTTTGGTGTATCTTGGTCAGTACTTTTGTTCGTGCCTGTATTTCAAAATTGCGCCCCTTTCTATAAGCCTCAAAAAAGTTCTTATGTATGTTAGTGACCACGTTGCCATAGTTATCGATGTAGATGACGGATCCGATGATTTTGTTGCCGTTGTCGGTCACACTTGGCGCCAAATCTCGAACTTCGTGCAATTCGGTAAAAGGTTTTCCGACCACCTCCAAAGTGCCGCCGCGAGCGATATGGCACGCAGCTTGCACAAATACATCCATTGAAGGAAAAGCTCCCAAATCAGGGTTTCGAATAGCTATTTCAACAACCTTTGAGGGAGCCGTTTCTGATTCAAGAAGGCCTATTAGACCGTTGTTCGCACAGATAAAGTAATGGCCATCCATTAAAACGGCTATGTGTTTTGTTTCGGGAGTGGGTTCAGAATCTACCCCTATGATATGAACCGTACCCTCTGGGAAGTTCTTATAGGAATTTTTCAGAATATATGCGCACTCTTGAATATTGAAAGGTCCGATATTATGTGAAATATCAACAATTTTGGCGTCGGGCAGTTCTCTGTAAATCGAGCCTTTTAAAGAGCCTACAAAATGGTCTTTTAATCCGAAATCTGTAGTTAGCGTAATGATTGCCATGCAGCAATGTTGATATGTTTTTGGTAACCCAAACTGAAATTTTGCTTAAGTTTGTGCTACAAAATTATAACAAAAAAACAGCCTTCCGAAATTTATCTTTTTCATCAATTCTAAAGCACTACATTCTTTGAACGAGCTAGTATTAGAACTTACTGACATCAATCCGAGAGACTTCTTTGGCCAGGGCAACGAGAACATCGATCTTTTGAAAAAATATTTTCCAAAGCTTAAAATCGTAGCTCGCGGTAGCCAAATAAAAGCCTATGGCGATCAAGAACTTTTAGAGGAATTCGACAAGCGTTTTCACATGTTGACCGCTCATGTATCTAAATACAATAAAATGGACGAAAATACCATTGAAAGGGTCTTGACCAGCAACGGAAAGGAAGACTATGAATCCCCTGAGAAAAGTGGGGAAACATTGGTACATGGCGTTAGCGGTAAATTAATCAAAGCGCAGACCGTCAATCAAAGAAAGTTGGTCGATGAAGCAAAGAAGAACGATATGGTTTTCGCTATCGGGCCCGCCGGTACCGGAAAGACATATACCGGAGTTGCTTTGGCGGTCAAAGCATTGAAAGAGAAACAGGTAAAACGTATCATCTTAACAAGGCCTGCCGTTGAAGCAGGAGAGAATTTGGGCTTTCTTCCAGGAGATTTAAAGGAGAAACTGGATCCTTATATGCAGCCCTTATACGACGCGTTGCGCGATATGATCCCTTCTGAAAAATTGGTGCATTACATAGAAAACGGAACCATTCAGATCGCACCAATGGCCTTTATGCGGGGCCGTACACTTGACAATGCCTTCGTAATTCTTGACGAAGCCCAGAATACGACCCATGCGCAGATGAAAATGTTCTTGACCCGCATGGGAAAGAACGCCAAGTTTTTGATTACCGGCGACCCTGGGCAGATAGATTTGCCCCGACGGGCAATCTCAGGGCTAAAGGAGGCCATTTTGATTTTAAAGAACGTTGATGATATCGCCATTGTTTATCTGGACGATAAAGATATAATCCGCCATAAATTGGTAAAAAAGGTGATCACGGCCTATAAAAGCATAGAGCACGAGAATTAAATAAAACCCGAGACCTGAGAAATGGGCAATACGATTACCGACACCGATTTCAATTTTCCAAATCAAAAGAATATTTATAAGGGCAAGGTGCGCGAGGTATACCAGCTAGCGGATGGCATATTGGTAATGGTCGCGACCGACCGTTTGTCAGCCTTTGACGTGGTGATGCCCAAAGGAATTCCGTATAAAGGCCAAATTTTAAATCAGATTGCGACCAAGATGATGGCCGCTACTGCAGATATCGTACCCAACTGGTTGATGGCGACCCCCGACCCGAATGTAGCTATTGGCCATGCCTGCGTACCATTTAAGGTGGAAATGGTCATTCGAGGATATCTTTCAGGACATGCCGCTCGTGAATACAAAGCAGGTAAACGAATGCTATGCGGAGTCGAAATGCCTGACGGGATGAAGGAGAACGACAAATTTCCCGAACCGATAATTACCCCGGCAACAAAAGCTGAAAAAGGCGATCACGACGAAGATATTTCAAAAGAAGACATTTTAAAAAGAAATATCGTTTCAAAAAACGATTACGAGGTTCTCGAAAAATACACGCAAGCCCTGTTCCAAAGAGGGTCTGAAATTGCGGCTGCGAGAGGTTTGATTCTCGTGGACACAAAATATGAATTCGGAAAGACCAAGGAGGGTAAAATCGTTTTGATAGACGAAATCCATACACCTGATTCTTCGCGTTATTTCTATGCCGATAGTTATCAAGAACGCCAAGATAGGGGCGAGGCCCAGAAGCAGCTATCCAAAGAGTTCGTTCGTCAATGGTTGATCAAGAATGGTTTTCAAGGTCTTGAGGGCCAAACGGTACCTGAAATGTCCGATGAATATATCAAAACGGTATCCGACAGGTACATTGAACTGTATGAAAATATTGCTGGCGAGACTTTTGTCAAGGCCGATATTTCGAATATCAATGAACGTATCGAGAAAAACGTTCTAAATTACCTGAAGGAGTAGTTAAGGGTTTAGAGCTTGCCGATAAATCAAGGGTGCCGATGTTGAAAAGATGAGGGTTTCTTTTTTTTGTAAGGGATGGAAATTATTGATGGGCAACTTGTTCGGGATCATTGCTCATGCGATTTCATAGCCCATTGCGTTTTTCAATATCGCCTTTGCCGCCATTTCGATACCTTCAAAGCTCGGAGAGGTCACCACATTGCGCCAATATGAAAAAAACAACCATTTATGGCGTTCTTGAATAGCATGAATCTTACCTCTGGTCTGAAGCCGAAACCCACCTGTTTTCAATAATTTCTCTTGTATCATACCGCTACTTATTTCATGCCCTGTACGGTAATAACTCTATTTTCCGATATTTATTGGTGATTAACCCTTAAAATGAGCAAACACCAAGAAATTTATCGAGCAGGTGTTGAAATGATAAATTGATTTCCATGCGATTTTGTACAATGAAAACCCTTCCGATTCAACGAGGAGGGTTTTTAGTAGCGAGAGGGGGACTTGGACCCCAGTCCGCCTTTTAGGCGGATATGAAATCGGTGTTCTAATTATACGTCTATTTTGAACCCTTGTAAATACTATATTTATTGTGATTTTTATGAAAAAGACCGCAGGGTCTTTGACCTACGACACATAATTTTGTAACATATTAAAAATCAAATATCCTCTTATTATTTTCGAACTAGTTTTTTGAGCCTGGTTTGATAGGCCTGCAAATAATTGCGTTTGGCCTTACCACTTAAATAAGATGCATTGATCAATTTATCGACCCTTTCTGAATTTGACAGCAATTTGTCCAAGACTCCATCTGTTTGACCTTGACTAAGCTCCACATGTTCGGCAAGCAAAAGAAATTGTTGTATGATCTTACCTTTGGCCAAGTTTTTCGGTAATAGACCATCATCCAGCGCAAAATCTGAATCTTCTGTATGCATCCTAGTATTCAGTAGATCATAGGCCGGGCTCAATCTGAAATCCCCCATAGGTGTTTCCAACAATGAGAAATTTTTGAAATGCGCGTCACCATTGGCAAAAAGATAATTGAAGACAACTAGTCGAAAAAGTTTCGGTGCCTCTAATTTATAGGCAGGTAGATATTTTTTCATGAGTCCGAACAATTCAAGATAACTGCCCGAATATTTATAGTGTTCCCCATGGGTCTGGGGAGTCCTTTCTGCAAGTGATGCAAAATCCTCTTTGGCAAGTTTTTCTCCACCATCCTTTACATCAAATCGCTTGGTAATATAGGCCGGTGTACCATCCCTAAAAAAGATGAGTGCATTTTCGGCGGTTTCTATGTCAAACACCTGTCGGGCAATTTGCATGGTCAGGTGTTCATTGGCCGGCATCTGGTCAGGAATTTTACCTGTACCGGGAATTGGTTTTAGGATGTAGGTTCCTTTTTCCCCTTCCCTGATGAGACGAAGTTTGTTCTTTTCCAAAAGGACGGAAAATTTTTCCTGTACCCCGGAAATGGAAATCCTTTTTCTGTTCTCGATAAAAAGTTTATCCGTTTCCCGATTACTGGCCGGCGAATCATACGGCAATATATGATTCACTTTTCTTCCGTCGAACAATCGCCTTAGGCAAGTCGTGCTGTAGGTATCATATCCATGCGCCAAAG
Source organism: Flavobacteriales bacterium (assembly GCA_003232435.1). Classification (GTDB taxonomy): domain Bacteria; phylum Bacteroidota; class Bacteroidia; order Flavobacteriales; family Flavobacteriaceae; genus Aurantibacter_A. The sequence continues at coordinate 6,477 of QIJL01000096.1, forward strand.
TACCGGGACAATACTTTATTATCGGTAAGCTCATGTGGGTTCCTCTATTTTCTTTACGGTTACCGCACCGATAGTATCATTACGGGCCGTTGTTAGCAATAAACCAAAGTAATCGTTTTTGTCTATTCTCATATGCCTGCACACTAGCTGTTTGTTCGTTCCTTCTGGGAGCATATTATAAAAAAACGGGAACAGATATTCTGAACGGTACTCCTGTTGGGCTTTGGGCAATGTTGGACTTATGGACGGCTTCCCTATATCAACAATCCATTGGTCGTGATACCTATACCTAAAGCTTCCATCATCGTGCTGGGTAAGTATGCCTGCTTCTTTCCCCTTAAAAAATATCTTGGCCTGCCTCATATCGTTAACCTACAATTTCTTTACCTCCAAACATACTTCCATTCCCAAGACATCTGCAATTCCATCCAGGGTTTCGAGGGTGGGATTTGCCTGACCACGTTCAATTTTATAGAGCGTATTTACACTTACATCAGCAAGTTCGGCCAACTGTAGTTGTGTTACCCTAAGCGCTTTTCTACGTGCTTTGATACTATTTCCTATCGTTATTTTTGACACTATAATGTGATTTGGGTGTAAAAATAGTCATGAAATTCGATATTTACAATAAAAATCACATTATGATGAGATTATAGAGTAAAAAATGTATTGGAAGGAGTGAATAGGAGTAAAAATCTCATTGTACTGTGATAATGGTAGGAGTCGATATACCCTAGCCCACGAAATAGGTCATTTGATTTCACATCCGGGTCTTGATATTCACAATGATAATGAAGCAACCACTTCTTGGTTCAATGGTAAAGAAAAGCAAGGAAAACAAGGAAAAATTGAATATGAGGCCAATCAATTTGCAACAGAGCTTTTGATTCCTAGCGAATTGTCTTATGAAAAGCAGCGGTTAAAAAAATTTTCTCCTCAGCTCCTGCGTGATTTAGCGAATTATTTTAGAGTTAGTATTACTTCCATTGCATTCCGATACTTGGAGATAGGTGATCATGCTTTTCAGAATATAGAATGTAAACAACGAATTCTTCCATGTCGGTAAAATAAAAAAGCCCCCTTTTGGGAGCTTTTCGTAGCGAGAGGGGGACTTGAACCCCCGTCCGCCTATGGCGGATAAGAATCCGAACTAAGGCTTGAACCTTTTCCGGATCCATGCCCTGCCGGCCCCGGTCTTTAAGAAGCTCTCCCTTTTGGTCGCATCACGCTTGGTATCGAAAAATTCCACGTGGACTACGACCCAAGGTCGAAACCTGACCGTATATCCTTTCGTTGCAGGTTCGTTATGCGATTTGAACCTTTCTATCAGACTTGTGGTGAATCCTTTGTAGAACTTGTCATGCTTTTCAGAATATAGAATGTAAACAACGAATTCTTCCATGTCGGTAAAATAAAAAGCCCCCTTTTGGGAGCTTTTCGTAGCGAGAGGGAGACTTGAACTCCCGACCTCAGGGTTATGAATCCTGCGCTCTAACCGCCTGAGCTACCTCGCCGTTTAAATTTATTTGATATCGTCCCTATTTTGGAGGGCTTGAACCCTGCTCCGCCTATCGGCGGATACCTCGCCTAGACCCTGTAAAAACGGCTGCAAATATAAAGTTTAATTTCATCTCCATCAACAAACACAGATTAAAAAATAATCTTGGCTAAATATTTTTTTATCATACGGAAATATATATATTGCCCGAATAAACACACCGGTTTACATGGACGATAAAATAAAATTTGAAATTGAATTTGTAATACAGTCATCGTCGCAATTACTTTACACGTATTTGTCGACCCCGTCCGGACTATCGGAATGGTTTGCCGACAACGTAAATTCTCGTGGCGAGATGTTCAGCTTTATTTGGGACGGTTCTGAAGAAGAAGCGAAATTATTGAAAAGAAAAAGCGATGAGTTCGTAAAATTCGCTTGGGAAGAAAATGACGATGATACCTATTTCGAAATGAAGATTATCGTTGATGAGATAACCAAAGATGTTTCTTTGTTCATAACGGATTTTGCCGATGAAGATGAAGTTGACGAAGCTAAAATGTTATGGGAGAACCAAATATCAAGTCTTAAACAAGTATTAGGTTCGAAATAAGAAGTTACTTTATTAAAGTATATTTGGTCCCGATAAATATCGGGACTTTTTTATGGTCAATTTTAACGGAAATTTATTGCCTGGCGGGTCTCTTTTTTTAAACCACGAGAATAGGGGATTGCGTTATGGAGATGCCCTTTCCGAATCATTAAGAACAGTTGATGGCAAACTTATTTTCTGGGAAGACCATTATCTAAAGCTCATGGCTTCGATGCGAATCTTGCGCATGGAAATTCCGATGAACTTCACGATGGAGTTTCTAGAAGAACAAGTTTTAAAGACCATTCAAGAAAATAACCTGGAAAACGGCGCCACTCTCATCGATATTTTGATTTTTAGGGATTACAATGGAAAAATACTTCCCGAGAGTAACCAAATTTCTTTTTGTATCGAGGTTCGTGAATTAGATTCTAAGGAATATGCTTTCAAGGATATCGCCTACGAAGTGGAATTATTCAAAGACTTTTATGTCAGCGGTGATATGTTGTCTACTTTGGGCACCAATAACAAAATGCTCAATGTTGTCGGAAGTATTTTCGCCAAGGAGAACGATTATAATAACTGCCTACTATTGAATCATAATAAAATGGTCGTAGGGTCTTTAATTGGCAATTTGTTCTTAGTTGAAGGCAACACAATCAAAACGGCCCCGTTGGCCGATGGCTGTTCGAACTCTGTGATTCGAGATAAGACCATGAAAGCCATAAACGACTCCGACGATTTTAAATTCGAAGAGAACTCGATATCGCCTTTTGAGCTGCAAAAAGCAGATGAACTTTTTATTACAAATGTTAAAGAGGGCCTTATACCCATCACGAAATACAGAAAAAAGGAATATGCTACTTCAAATTCCAAAAAAGTACTGGAAAAATTAAACGAGGCGATTCGTTTGGAGACAACTCTCTAATTCAAACTGGGATTCTCAGGTGAATTTGACCATAAAAGATAGTTGCCGCCCAGTTCGACCATCTTTTCTTTCCAAAAAGCTATTGAAGATTTCTGAATTATCTCGCTTTCATATTCGTTCTTGATCACGATCCAAGACTTAGAGGTCAGTTCTTGGTCCAATTGTAAAGACGACCAGCCCGAATAGCCTAAAAAGAATCGGATATCATCTTCAGAAATAGTCTCATCGTTGATAAGAGCTATGGTCTTATCGAAGTCACCGCCCCAATAAATGCCGTTCGAAATTTCAATACTGTTATCTATTAGTTGGGGTACTTTATGAATGAAGTAAAGGTTGTCTTGTTCAACAGGACCGCCGTTGTACACCTGAAAAGGAATTTCTATTTCTGTCACCAAATCATTGACTTGATATTCTAGGGGCTTATTGAGAATGAAACCTACAGATCCTTCTTCATTGTGTTCTGCCAAAAGAACCACCGATCGATTAAAGGAAACATCTCCTGTCAAGGTGGGTTCGGCAATTAAGAGTTTTCCTTTTTTTGGTTTTAAGCCTATCATTGGGGTAACCGATTTCGGTCTAAAATAAGACAATTCTCATAAATACCAAAAACGGCATAAAAAAAAAGCGTCCGCCTTAGGCGGACGCTTTAATATTATAATCGTAAAAGACTAGTTTACTGAGCTAGCTAGATCAGAACCTGCCTTGAACTTAACAACATTTTTTGCAGCGATCTGAATAGTCTGCCCAGTAGATGGGTTTCTACCTTCTCTTGCATTTCTTCTAGAAACGGCCCAAGACCCGAAACCTACTAGAGATACACGGTTTCCTTTTTTAAGAGATGATTCAACATTTCCTAAGAAAGATTCCAATGACTTTTTTGCTGCGGCTTTAGTGATGCCAGCGTCAGCTGCCATTGCGTCGATTAATTCTGTTTTGTTCATAACGTAATTAAATTAATTGTTGTTAAAATGATTTACTACTGACAAATTTATAGGGATTTGTCTCGAACGCAAGTAAAATAAGGGGAAATCGGCGTTTTTGTTGATAACTCAGGCCGTTTGTTGATAAAGTAGCCTTTTTTTTACACTCTTTCAGCCCAATAAAGACAGGGGTTTAGCGAATTTGAGCATTTTCGGTCAGTTTTAAACCGTTTAATAAAGCAGAAACACGCATCTTTTTTTTGCCCGGTAATTGAATTTCTTCGAGTTTAATGTAACCGAATTCGGTGGCTACTTTTAGCTCTTTTCTTGAGGCAACTATTTTCCCGATTTTGTGTTTGTGTGATTCCCGCTCTTTGGAAGCTTTGTAAATTTTGAGAAAAATAATTTCTCCATCGTTGATAAGGTCTGTCCATGCAGTAGGGTAGGGACTCAACCCTCTAATATGGTTATGAATCTCATCAATCGACTTGTTCCAATCAATTTGACAGGTTTCTTTGTAGATTTTATAAGCGGACTTTATTTCTTCGCCAACAACTTGTTTTTTTGTGGTCGCTTTATCTTTTGAAATCAAATTGACTGTGTGCAATACGAGTTCAGCTCCTAGAACCATCAATTTGTCATGAAGTTCACCGGCGGTTTCGTTTTCACCAATGGTTGTTTCTTCTTGAAGGATGATTTCCCCTGTGTCAATTTTATCATCGATAAAAAAAGTGGTCACTCCGGTTTTTGATTCTCCATTGATAATGGCCCAGTTAATCGGGGCTGCACCCCGGTAATTAGGAAGTAACGAAGCGTGAAGATTGAATGTGCCGTACTCGGGCATATCCCAAACTACCTTCGGAAGCATTCTGAAGGCCACGACGATTTGCAGATTGGCATTCAAGGCTTTTAATTCTTCTAAAAATCCCTCGCTCTTGAGGTTTTCTGGTTGTAAAACCGGCAAGTCATTTACCAATGCATATTGCTTTACCGCCGATTGCCGTAATTTTCTTCCTCGACCGGCTGGCCGATCGGGAGCGGTAATTACGCCAACAACCCCATGTTCGCTATTGTTCACGGCCTTTAGGGTCGAAACGGCAAAATCTGGGGTTCCCATAAAAACAATTCGAAGTTTTCTCATTCTGTTAGTTCGTATCACTAGTGTCTATTAAAAATACTATAGACTTCTTTTAAAATTATTGATAATATGCAAATTACGTTCATTTTGGCCTCGTGAGTAACTGTTCACCCGTTATGTATTAGTGACAAAAAATCAAAAGCCGTGAATTCACGAATGAAAACGAATGACTCTGGGTTAAAAAAAGTATTTTTTCGCTATATCTCAGCTATTTCAACAAACCAATAGCTTCTATTTTCGCATTAGCACATTAAAGCATTAAACAACACTTCGGCTGAACAGTTACCCTCGTGACGATTTGAATCGGGAATTTTTGGCTCCTGTATCAAATTGCAGTATCGACCAGGTCAAATTTTCGCAAAACCTTTAAAAACAGCTAGTTAAAAAAGTCTTACGTCTTATGTCTTGTAGCGAAGCGGTCTTTTGTCTTTTTAGTTGACACTAATGAGTTCGTATTCATTTTTTGAATTTATCTTGATCAGCCCGTCTTCCAATAAATACTGTATGCTCTCAATTACCGTAGCACTTTTCAACCCGAGGGTTTCTATTAACGTTCGAGATGTTTTATTGCTTTCCTTTAAAAGGACGATTATTCTCTGATTTATTTCAGAAGAACTTTCGACTTTTTCGCCTGCGGTACAAATATCGCATTTTCCGCAGTCCTCTTTTTTTTCTTCGCCAAAATACGAAAGCAGCATTCTATTTCTGCAAGCAGTTTCATTTAGCACGTAAGCTAACATGCTATCTAGTTTTTCGGATTTAGTTTTGTGGAGCTCCTCTACATTTTTGATGAAGGCATTGATGGTTATATCGTCTTCTCGCGGCACTAAAAAATTTAGTTCAAGGTCATTGTCTTGGGCCTTGTATTCTATAAGCCCGTCTTTCTGCAATTGCTCTAAGACCTTTATGATAAATACTTCCGGTCGGTTTGTCTTTTTTGAAAGTAAGTGTGTATTTATTTTAGTCTCGAAATCAAAAAGCCCGCCGTAGGTTCTTATCAGCGTTTGAATGATATTGGCCGTATCGATGTTCTTTTCCAAATATTCGAAAAGCACATCCTTAGAGCAAATGAATTTGGCCTCCGACTTCTTTGAAAAGGATTCCGATAAAGAGATAACCGAATTCTGATCTAAAATACGAAGTGCGTTATACGTAATCAGCGTATTTAATTTATAGGTGTCGCAAAAGGCGTAAAGACTGAACTGAAAAGGTTTGTTGACCAACTCCCCATATGAAATTTGGAAATAGTTATTGAGTTTGTTGTACACCATTTTCAGAAATGGAGTATCTGGCAGAACACTTAAAAACTGAGAGCTTACCAATGCTTCATCCGATTTATTGGTCAACAAAATAGCGTTGGCCGGTTCTCCATCGCGACCTGCCCTTCCGGCCTCCTGAAAGTAATTCTCCAAACAATCAGGAATTTGATAATGTATAACCAATGACACATCGGCCTTATCGATGCCCATTCCGAAGGCATTGGTCGCCACCATAATTTGTACTTTGTTTTCCAACCAATTATCGAGCTTTTTCTTTTTTTGACCCCTGTCCAATCCTCCGTGGAAAAAATCGGCCTTAAAATTATTAGCTCTGAGAAATTGAGCGACTTCTACGGTCAATCTTCTTGTTCTAGCATAGACAATGACACTTTTAGTAGTTACCGCACATAATCGCTTTAACCGATACCTTTTGTCTTCTGCACGAATAATTTGAAAGGCGATGTTATTTCTTGCAAATGAATCTTTTACGATTAAAGGGTCGATAAACTTAAGACTGTCGATAATGTCCTTGGATACTTGTACAGTGGCGGTGGCCGTAAGAGCGATAACGGGTGTTTCCGGCAAAATGGCTCGAAGCTTATCGCATTCAAGGTATGCAGGTCGAAAATCATGACCCCATTGTGAAATGCAATGTGCTTCATCAATGGCGATGAGATTCACATTCATTTCCGCTATTTTCTTAAGGACCATTTCTTGCTTTAGCCGTTCTGGAGAGAGATACAGGAATTTGTAATTACCATAAAGGCAGTTGTCAAGCAGATTGATTACCTCTTCTTGCGTGATACCGCCGGTCAAGGCTATTGCTTTTATGTCTTTCCTCTTGAGTCCTTCAACTTGATTATGGATCAAAGCTATTAGCGGGGATACTACAATGCACATTCCGTTTTTCAACAGTGTGGGAAGTTGAAAACAGAGAGATTTGCCACCTCCGGTCGGTAAAAGTGCCAAAACATCTTTTTCGTCAAGAACGGCCGAGATAATATTCTCTTGGGAACCTCTAAAAGTGTCATGGCCCCAAAATTGTTTTAAAATGTCTAGCGGATCCTTTTGCATCTTTCAGTTACTTGCAATTTTCAAAATAAACCGAATTCGATTTTCAATACTATCGAAAGGCACATCTGTAATTTCGTAACCGAATTCTGAATAGGCTTTTCGAAGAGAATCTTCGATTTTTAAGGCATCGGCATAGCTTTCGAAACGCTCTTTGTCGGCGGAGAAAATTTCCTTCCACATGGGCAGCAAAAAGACTTTGTCATATTTATGTAATTCTGCCGCTTCGATAAATTCAGGCTTAAGGGTTTGACCATAGTAATGCATATAGGCTAAAACATCAGGAATTCCCCGGTCAAAAAAGACGAGTTGCCCTTCAACTTTTTGTGATTTGAGAAATTGCACGGTTCTTCCTTCTAAAAGCGTTCGATTGAATTCCAACGGATTCGTTACCGAATCGATGGGGTTGGTATCCAACGAACCCAAATCTCCCGATTCTTTTGCCTCGTTCGTCAGACCTCTTATGATTTCATGAAAACAAAGGTGTCCCCCATATTCCAAGCCTTGTATGACCGATGTTTTGCCTGTTGCAGGGCCTCCCGTAATCACAATTTTTTTAAGATTCAATAGAAGTGTTTTTTGTAACTAATCAGTGTTGGAGAAAAAAGTTAAACTATTGAAAATCAACTTACTGTTGAATTTAAACGCAAAGTTCGCCAAGATTTACGCAAGGCTCGCAAAGTCATATTATATTGGTTTTAAATACATTTTTCCTTGCGCTCCTTGCGTTTAAATTCTCGTTCTGATACTCAAGAGGTTGACTCTAAAACTTGATGCTGATTAGTTACTGTTTTTTTAATGGATCGAGGTCAGGATCAAAAATAGCTATCGAAATCCTATATTTGCAAAAAACTTTGCATGGATACCGAAAAATCGGAAGAATTCTATTCGAGATTAAAGACCCAACTAGCAGAAAGTACCATCTGGCCATCGAATTACCTTTACAAATTTATTGTACCGACAGACACTGATAAAATCAAACAGATCCAAGATATTTTTGATAATACCGGCGCGGTCATCGAGTCAAAAAAGTCCAAGAAGGGCAAATACACCAGCGTCTCGGTAACGGTAAACTTAAAAAGCCCTGACGAGGTAATCGAAAAATATAAAGAAGTAGGCAAGGTTGAGGGGGTTATCTCCCTGTAAAATAGTTTCCCCCATATAATTTTGTTATTTTGCCTACGTTATACTAATACGCTGAAAAGCATAAACATTTCATTTTGAATTTAGTAGAAAATCTAGAATACAATACAGAAAGATCACATTTGATCATACCAGAGTATGGTCGGCATTTTCAAAAGATGGTCGACCATGCGATTTCGATAGAAGATCCTGTTGAAAGAAACAAGGTTGCGAAGTCGATCATTAGTGTTATGGGCAATTTACAGCCTCATTTACGAGATGTACCTGACTTTCAGCACAAACTTTGGGATCAATTGTTTATAATGTCCGATTTTAAATTGGATGTCGAGTCACCGTTTCCGATTACTACGAAGGAAATGTTGCAAGAAAAGCCTGATCCACTGGAATATCCTCAGAATTTTCCGAAATATCGTTTCTACGGGAACAATATCAAGCGAATGATCGATGTAGCGGTAAAATGGGAAAAGGGCGATATGCGCGACGGACTTGAATATGCCATTGCCAATCACATGAAGAAATGTTACCTCAATTGGAACAAAGACACGGTCGAGGATAAGATCATATTCAAGCATCTTCATGAGTTAAGTGATGGTGCTATAGACCTCGCTTCAAAAGAGGAGAACCTGACCGAAAGCCAACAGTTTCTCAAAAATCGCACGCACAAGAGCAATAGTCGCAGTAGCAACAGTCACTCCAACAAGAAAAATCAACGAAACAACAACCGCGGCAAAAAGCGGTACTAAACGGCCTAGATCTTAGATGGGAACTTTTAAAATTGAAGGAGGTCATCAACTCTCCGGCGAAATTACGCCCCAAGGTGCCAAGAATGAAGCTTTACAAGTTCTGTGTGCAGTTTTACTTACTCCTGAAAAAGTTACGATAAACAATATTCCTGACATTGTCGATGTCAACAAGCTCATTCAATTGCTCGGGGATTTGGGTGTCAAAGCTGAAAAATTAGGCAGCGGTTCCTATTCTTTTCGGGCCGATGCCGTTAACTTGGATTATCTTCAATCGGATGATTTTAAAAAGGATGGAAGTGGCCTGAGAGGTTCGATAATGATGGTTGGCCCCTTATTGGCCAGATTCGGACAAGGATACATTCCAAAACCGGGAGGAGATAAAATAGGAAGACGTCGATTGGATACCCACTTTGAAGGTTTTATCAAGGAATCTTTTTACGGAGTCGAAGCCGATAAACTAAAAGGAACCTACATGCTTTTGGATGAGGCCTCCGTTACCGGAACCGCCAATATCGTAATGGCAGCTGTACTTGCGGAAGGAGAAACTACCATCTACAATGCAGCTTGCGAACCGTATTTGCAACAACTTTGCAAAATGTTGAACCGAATGGGAGCAAAAATCTCCGGTATCGGTTCGAACATGCTGATTATCGAAGGTGTCGAAGAACTAGGTGGAACGGAGCATCGAATGCTTCCCGATATGATCGAGATAGGCAGTTGGATCGGTCTTGCCGCTATGACAAAAAGTGAATTGACCATCAAAAATGTCAGTTGGGACGACCTCGGACAAATACCAACGGTTTTCAGGAAGCTAGGAATTCAATTGGAGCGTAGGGGAGATGATATTTTTATTCCCGAGCACAAAGACGGGTATGAAATACAAAACTATATCGATGGCTCGATTTTGACCATTGCCGATGCACCATGGCCAGGACTAACTCCTGATTTATTGAGTATCATTTTAGTAAGTGTTGATCCATCAAAAAATGTTCGAAAGCCGCTTGTTCTTTGTGGATAAACTGATCGACATGGGTGCGAAGATCATTCTTTGTGACCCGCATCGCGCTACTATCATGGGCCATAACTTTGAGTCTACTCTGAAAGCGACCACTATGACCTCTCCCGATATCAGAGCAGGGATTTCGCTATTGATCGCAGCATTGTCGGCAAGTGGCACTTCTACGATTCATAATATCGAACAGATCGATCGGGGTTATGAAAATATCGACACGAGATTGAGGGCCATTGGGGCGAAGATCGAGCGGGTTTAAAAAGCTTCTTTTGAATCTAGATTAAGGCTTTCACAGGATAGTTTAGATATGGATAGTTTGTCTATTCCGTTTATTGTTTAAGTTGCTCTACCAATTCGCAGATATTTTCGTCAATTATTGTCCACATTATCTCATAGTCGATTCCAAAATATTCATGAATAATTCGATTCCTAAAGCCAGTTATCCGCAACCATTCAATTTGAGTATGCTCGATTTTGAAATCAGGATTTACCCTATTGGAGGCCTCCCCAATAATTTCAAAGTTACGGGTAACAGCATCAATGACCATTTCATTTTCCAAGAATGTTTCGTATTGTAAGCCATAAGTATATTTTTAGATTTTTTTGGCTGCTTCAAGCATATCCAACAATAGAAGTTCGTTATCTCTTTTAGACATAGATTAAATCTTCTTCAATTGATTGAAGATATCTTTTTTTGATTCCTTTTTTGGAAACTAAATCGATTTTGAACTCAATAATCTTTTCGAGCTCATTTGCCAAATCGATAAACCGAATCCCGATTTTATCATTGAATTCAACGATCATATCCAAATCACTAGTATCATTTTGTTCATTTCTAGTAAATGATCCAAAAATGGCCAATGACTTAATGGGGTAAGAATAGAATAGCCTTGCCTTATTCTGTTCTAAAGTTGATTTTATTTCGCTCAAAGATTTCATAATGCTAATTTAATCAAAAATCTTACCAAAGTATATTTCATAACATTGTTGTCCGGTAAACTTTTTTAAAAGTTTAGACAATGCCTGTAATCATTAATCATCAATGCTGAATCGAAACTTGACACCTTGCTTTTGAGACTTTATACAACCTTCAGGGATAGCTAAGAAATCACCTGATAGAGCTATTGATTTTCAAATAGTTACAATTTAGTCTTACGTCTTATATCTAGTAGCGCAGCGGTCTTACGTCTTAACCGGACAGTACTGATTTCATAATGTTAATCGCCACGGGAACCAAGATCATTCTCTGTGGTTCTCATCGTGCCACCGTTATGGGCCATAACTTTGAATCCGCTTTAAAGGCCACTACGATGACCTCGCCCGATATCAGGGCCGGGGTTTCGTTATTGATCGCAGCATTGTCGGCAAGTGGCACTTCTACGATTCATAATATCGAACAGATAGATCGGGGTTATGAAAATATCGATACGAGATTGAGGGCCATTGGGGCAAGAATCGAAAGAATAGCATAGCTATTTCTCGATAAGCGTTCCATCGGGGTAGAGCGCAAACCTGCCTTTTTCCCTATCGTGGACGTTGTCGGCATGCTGCCAAGGCCAACCACCGAATTGGGTAAGACCATATTCTTTCATCGTCGCCCTGATTTCTTCTTGGGTATTCATTACGAAAGGTCCATGTTGCACGACCGGTTCCGCAATCGGTTTTCCTTGCAGCAATATAAAATGAGACGATCGACCACTGGTTTTGATAACAACATCATTTGAAGGATTTAAAGACACTCCATGGTTTTTAGAAATCGTTTCCCCGGAAATTTCAATAGTTGT
>QIJL01000176.1 GCA_003232435.1 Flavobacteriales bacterium
CATGTTGAAAGAGGAAAGGCAGCAAACTATATTGAGCGAGGTAGAACTGCACAACAGAATTTTGTTGACTGATATTGCCGAGACCCTTGATGTCTCGATAGACACAATACGTCGTGATGTGAAAGAGCTCGATACTGAGAATAAGCTGCGCAAAGTACATGGCGGTGCGATTTCTTTGGGATTCACGACGAATAGTACAAGAAATAAGAACATTTACAAGTTAGAGGAGAAGAGTAGAATTGCTGAAAAAGCGGCTTCGCTTTTGAGAGATGGTTCTGTTATTTTCGTTGATGGAGGAACAACATGTTCAGAGCTGGCCCGATTGATCCCCTCGGATCTTGATCTGACTTGCTTTACCCATAGTATTCCTGTGGCAATGGTACTTTTGGACAAACCCAATGTAACGGTTATTATGGTCGGTGGGCAAGTTTCCAAAGAATCGCAGATATCCATCGGCGCCAATGCGATACACAATCTTTCTGAAATAAAGGTGGATTATAGTTTTATCGGAACGGGCTATGTAGACTCTTTTTATGGCCTTACCGAATTCGATTGGGATATCGTGCAGGTAAAGAAGGCGGTCATTAAATGCTCAAAAAAAACGGTGCTTTTATCCATTTCGGAAAAGTTGAACTCCCAACATCGCTATAAAACTTGTGATATTAATGCCATTAATACCATGATTACAGAACTGGATCCCGATGACGAACTCCTGAACTCTTTTAGAAACCACGATATTCGGTTGTTGTAGTCTAAATAGGAAAAAATGAAGTTTAGAACATAAAAAGAACTTGATGATTTAAAGAATTGCTCGATGTCGGATGCCCGGTGCACGATGCTTGATTTTTTTGACTTCGGGCATCCGACATCGAGCATCCAGCGTAAAACATATAACATGAACTATATTAAGATTACCGAAACACCCTCAAACCATGATAATCTGGAGCAGCTTGATACCGCTTCCATCCTCCAGAAAATAAATGAAGAGGATAAAAAGGTGGCAGATGCAGTTGCTGCTGCAATTCCGCAGATCACGAAGCTGGTGGATGCTTTGGCAGAGCGATTTGAAAAAGGAGGCCGTCTATTTTATATCGGTGCTGGCACAAGCGGCCGGTTGGGAATTTTAGATGCTTCTGAAATACCACCGACGTATGGAATGCCCCACGAAAGAGTAGTGGGTCTAATCTCGGGAGGTGATATTGCTATTCGAAAATCGGTAGAACATGCGGAGGACGATAGCCAGCAGGCCTGGAAAGATTTGATGGTGCACAAGGTCACTGATTTGGATGTCGTTGTGGGAATTGCCGCTTCAGGAACAACCCCTTATGTTTTAGGAGGAATAGCCGATGCGAAGAAAAACGGACTGCTTACGGCCGGAATAACGAATAACCCAGGCTCCCCATTGGCGCGAGCAGCGGATATTCCAATAGAAATGAATGTAGGTCCCGAATTCGTTACCGGAAGCACCCGTATGAAAAGTGGTACTTCTCAAAAATTAGCCTTGAACATGATTTCAACAGCTTTGATGATTAAAATCGGCCGAGTCAAAGGCAACAAGATGGTCAATATGCAATTGAGCAATAATAAACTAGTGGATAGGGGAGTACGCTATGTTTCCGAAGGATTGGGCATTGAATATTCTGCGGCAGAGAAATTATTGAAAGTGCACGGTTCGGTAAAAGCCGCTTTAGACGCCGGCGTATAGCATCTACTTCTTAATAGCCTCTACCTCTTCAAGTGTTACCATTTTATCTTGGGTATTCCCCCAAGAATTCATGACAAAGTTCATCACATCGGCAACTTCTTCATCTTCAAGTCCTAATGGGGCCATTGCATTGTTGTAAGTAACACCGTTTACAATGATTTTCCCTTGCTGGCCGTACTTCACACCTCGTATACTTGCTTCCCGATTTTTTATTAAATAGTCTGATTCGGCTAATGGAGGGAAGGTATTTGCGACCCCTTCGCCTTTTTCCAAATGGCAGGTCACACAGAAGTCGGCATAGATTTCGCTGCCACGTTGCATGCTTTCTTCAAGGGCGGGGTCTTGAGAGAGGTAGATCGAGAGGCCCGTGATGGCGGCTAAATATATAAGGAGGAATGATCTCATAATATATGTCTGGTCGAGTACCTCGACCGGACAACCTAGCTTTTTGGCACTAATTTGTAAATCCCTTTGGCTTCAACGGCGACATAAATATGCCCGTCAGGCCCTTCAACGACGTCGCGTACGCGACCAATATCTTTCATCAACTGAAGTCGGTTGGTAACTTTATTGTTATCTATTAATAAAAGCTCCAGGTATTGAAATTTTAAGGATCCCACCAATAGCGCCCCGTTCCAATCGCTTCCGTAGTTGTCGGTAGAAATAAAGGCCATTCCGCTTGGTGCGATAGAAGGCACCCAATAGTGTATGGGTTGTTCCATACCGTCCATTTCGGTCTTGTCGGTAATAGACGTGCCACTGTAGTTGATTCCGTAAGTAATTACAGGCCAACCATAATTGGCTCCTGCTTTAATAACATTGATTTCGTCGCCTCCCTTTGGGCCGTGTTCATTATCCCATATTTCACCTGTTTCCGGGTGCTTGACCATACCCTGCGGATTTCGATGGCCATAGCTATAAATCGCGGTCTTGGCTCCATCCGTACCGACAAAAGGGTTGTCATCGGGAATGCTTCCATCGTCATTAAAGCGATAGATCTTGCCTCCGTCCCGGGTAATATCTTGTGGATTTTCATCTCTATTGCCGCGATCTCCGATGCTTAAATAAACATACCCATCATTATCGAATTCGATACGCGAACCAAAATGCTGCCCCTTTGTAGTATTGGGTGAACCTTTATATAATAATTGATTGTCTGTCAATGTATTATCTTTTATTTTTGCACGTATCAAAGCGGTATACCCTCCTTTCTCTTCCCCTTCGGAAGAGGCATAAGAAATATAGACCCATCCGTTGTTTTCATAGTCGGGGTGGACCTCGACATCCATCAGGCCTCCCTGGCCTCTTTTATAGACTTTTGGCACGTTCGAAATTTTGGTGCGATTACCCTCCTTAAAATGGATTATTTCCCCTGATATTTCCGTAATCAGCATTCCTCCATCCGGAAGGAACGCGATACCCCATGGAATCGGTATCTCATCGACCAATAACTCGGCTGTAAAAGGCACTTCTGAAATTGTAGTTACTTGATTCACAGTATCCTGTCCGCAGGAAAAATTGAACGTTATAACGATTAAATAAAAGGCTATGATACTTTTTTTCATAATTTGGCGTTAAAATAATATTATAGTTAAGGTGCCCACAAGTGCCTAAAGATAAATAGAAAATATAAGTTTAAACTATTACTCTCGGAATATAAGGACCCCAAATCTACATATTCTTCATAATCGACTTAACCTATGCTCCCTAAAAAAACAAGGCATCTTCTGTATGCCGTACTATTGATCACATGTTCGGTAGTTTGTACCACAGCTATAGCGAATTCAAGCGTTTTGGAATTGCTTTCTGAAGTTACTTCGGTTTTTGAAAGTGAGAGTTCAGACGAAAGTACTTCTGTGGATAATGCTACGATACCCACCGAATATAAGAGAAACACGGCAAAAAACAACGACAAGAGCTCGGCACTTGCGCCGATGTTTATGACGATTATTGCTGCCCCAGATGACACCAATGTTTGTTCAGTTGATGGTAGTACAGTCGCACTATTCAATCTTTGCGGTGATTCTGACGACCGCACAGTTTCCTTGACCGGAAGCTATGGAACGGTGCAATGGCAAATTTTAGGGGGTTCTTGTACTCCTGATTTATCGGAACCCTGTCCCGTAACCACGCCATCGTGTTATACCACCGTAAGCACAGGGCCAACTTTCAATTTGGATGCAAGTACCATACCGGCAGGTACAGGAGCGGAATTTCGAGTTTTAGCAGATGGCCAACCATATTACTTCGAGGTCAAGAAAAGTACGATTACCCAGACCCATGTTAAAACCGATTTCATTTGCGGGGTGCCAGGGCGAATTCAGATTACCGGCCTTTCAAGCGCCTACGAGTTCAGTATCGATAACGGAAGTGGTTTCGGGCCTTGGCAGGGACCGATTTTCGGCAACTTGAACCCTGGCACCTACGTTGTTAAAGCTCGACTTCAAAATACCCCAAATACTTGCGAGTACCCTTATGCTCCGATTACCATCAGTAATCTAGACCTTGGTATCGACGTGACCTTTGTTGATGCACAGTGTTCCGGAGACACGGGCTCCATTACGGCTACGGTAACAGGTGGGGTTCCGGGCCCATTTAAATATACGCTACTTGATGAGAATTTGGTGGCCCAAGAGTTTACGGCCTTTATCCCTGATAATCCCTACACCTTCTCGGCCGTAGGTTTTGGCACCTATACCGTACAGGTAGAGACCCAGCAATGTACGGGAGATCCACTGAACGGAATCGACCCACCAAGACAGGATCGTGATACTTCTAACAATCCGATTGTAATCGGCAATGGATTATCCGCTTTGGATGCTTCCACCGAGGTCAACAGCAGTTTTGGTTGCTCTACGATTACCAGTGTCGATATCACGGTAAATACGACCGGTGGTTCGGCACCCTACACCTTTACGGTCAATGGTGGGCCATCACAGCCTTCTTATACCGGGTCGACGATTTACACGGTAATCGCCCCTGGAGGCACCTATGATTTTATTATTACGGATCTTAATGGTTGTACCATTCCCGCTTCGGCAAGTGTTGCAAATTTGGATCCGCCCGATGTTACGGCAAATGGAATTGATGGTACCTGCTCCAACGGTGGAGCAAAAATCAATTTTAATATCAATGATCCTATGGGGTATAACCTCACTTTTAGGGTAAGGTCGACCGATCCCTGGGATACCAATCCTCAAATTTCCGTTCCTGCTATCCCAACTGGTACGACATATAACGAAATTGAAGTTCGCTATCAGCAGGGTGGTTTCGAGTGTACGATGAATTTGCCGGATGTTACAGTTAGTAGCGTCGGTGTAATTTCTGGATCTGCGACCAAGATTTCCGACCGAACCTGTGATGGTAGCGGTGGCGTAAATGGAGGGCAAATCGATTTTGTTGGTCCTTACACGGGAGGTTCTGGTAGCGGATACGTTTTTAGTATCGATGGAATTAATTTCACGACCACCGAGTCTTATCCAAATCTAGGGCCAGGTACCTATACGCCAATGATCGAGGATGGTGGCGGTTGTCGATTGGAGTTGACACCGATAACCATACTTGATGTCGATCCTCCTACGGATATCGATTTTGTATCGTCTGACAGCAACTGTGCAGCTAACACGGTGGATGTGCAATTGATACCGACAAGTAGTGCGGCAATTACGAATTATAGTATCATTAGTCCCGTAACGATTAACAATGGTGGTAGCGATACCTTCGACGACCTTGATGCGACCCAATCGTATATTTTTCAAATTACCGATGCCAATAACTGTACGTATACCGAGGGCTTTTCCCCAGCACTTACAAGTTCAATTCGTGCCAGGGTAAAATCGGGTGGTGATCTCAGAGTATGTACTGGAGCAACAGATGGCACCGGGACTTTCTTAATCGACGGATTCGCGAACAACTACACCTATAATATTAACGGAGGTGGTGAAAGCGGTGCCCAAAACAACGCTGAGGTGGTTTTACCGCTTTCTGGAGCCGGAACCTATACCATAACGGTAACCGATGTGGATACCGGTTGTACCGATACGGCTTCCTTTGATATTGAAGAGCCTCCCACGCCTATTGGACTAGGCGGGACGGTTACGGATATGACCTGTGACAATGGCAATTTGGGTCGCGTCGTAGCGAATGCCACAGGCGGTTGGGGAAGCAATCGATATACCTTGTTATACCCCGATGGGTCAACGACTGTTGGGCCAAAATCAGGAACGGTATTCGGTAACCTTCCGCAGGGAGGAACCTATACATTGTCCGTAGAAGATATAGAAGGTTGTACGGCCACATTTAATTTTGACCTTACACCTTTAAATGCACCGACCATTTCATTTGACGCTGCCTCGTCAAACCTTTGTTTCATTGCCGGAACGGGAGCGACAATTGCCGTAACCTCTACCGCAGGTAGCGCACCTTTGGCCAGCCATCAATATCGGATTAATGGCGGAACTTTACAAGCAAGCCCTGTTTTTAGCGGTTTGGCTCCTGGAAGTTATAGTGTTGAAGTAGTTGATAGTAACAATTGTCGCGATAATGTAAATATTACGGTCAACCCACAACTAAGGGTCAATACCAGTATTGAGACAGAGATACCCTGTGGCGGTGCCGACGGTGAAATCAGAGTTCAGGTTTTGGGAGGATATACCTCGGGGGCTGGACCTAAACAATATGAGGTCAGTTTGAACGCCGGCCCATTTGGAGGAGCAACACCATTAACCTCGACTAACTTCCTATATAGTACGGCAGTTCCCGGTGATTATGTTTTCCGGGTAACAGATAACGAAGGTTGCGTTGCCGATTCGAACCCTATAACCTTGAATCCACCTATCAATATCGCACCTGCAACCGTTGATATTATTCCAGTTAGTTGTGGGAGCGCTAATAACGGAGTTGTAACGATAACTCCAGATGCCACAAGTGGCATTCCTCCTTATGAAATAAACTTTAACGGCGGTGGATGGGGCACGCAATCGGTCTTTTCTAATTTGGCCGCTGGTACGTATCCATTTTTGGTAAGAGATTCCAGAGGATGTACAACCCCGCCCGCCGACGCAATTGTTCCAACGGATCCGACCGCTGCACCTGACGCCACGGTGACCGAAGTTGTTGCGACCTGTAGTGCTGGAGCCGTAAGTGGTGGTGTAGAAATCACAAGCGTCACACCCGGTAGCCCCAATTATACCTTTATAGTAGAGGATTTATTGGGTAATGAGGTTGCACGATTGGATAATGTGAATCCAGCCGCTTTACCCGTTCAAATCTTAGATCCGGCCCTCATTCCCGGAACATATACAGTGGTTACCTTGGATGCCAATGGTTGTCGTGATGTAGATACTGTGACCATTACGCAATCGACTGTTACCGTGGTGCCAGATCCCGTAGTGCCTATATGTTCCCTTACGGGCTTTAGCAATACGGTCGAGATTTTCGGGGGCACAGGGCCATTTTTGATCCGATTGGAGAATGATCCATTACCACCGGTAACACCGAATATACCTCCCCGGAGACATACCTTCAGCGGACTTCAATATGGTGTTACCTATACGGTCGAAGTTACCGATACGGCGACCGGATGTATCTATCTCGTTGAGATTCCGCCGGTCGACGGTCCTACTACTTTAGATGTAACCGCTACCTCTACACCGGGCTTCTGCGATATCAATAGAAATGGGGAGATAACCTATTCGGTGACCGGATTTGCCCCAGGCGATAATCTGCAAATTGAGATTTTGGACAATGCAACGGGATCAAGAACAATTATTGAAACGGTTACACCGGCATCCGACCCTTATGGAAATACCTATTTGACCTTGCCGGGCGATTATCAGATTATTGTAACCAATCTGACCGACGACTGTAGTGATGCGGCAGGGGTCGTCATCGACCAAAACTTGCCATCGATCGATATTATAACCGAAGAGCCCGCGAATTGTAATTCCCCGGGTCAAATTGTGGTACAGGGCAATGGCGGTGCTGGCGGACCCTACGAGTTTGCCTATATGGATACTGGAATTACACCCACGGCAGCGGATTGGACGACCGATACTTCTTTTATCGCCACAGCCGGAAGTTATGATGTTTATGTAAGGGATGCTATGGGATGTACTTCTTTTGCCATTGCTACCGTCATTCAGCTAGAGCCTAATTTACCAGCTCCGACTTTCGTGGTGGATAATCAGTGTGATGTGGCTTCGACTTCTTTTGATATCATTGTAAGAGTCCCGAATTCAATCGACACACCAAGATTTACTTTGGGCGGTGATGAACAATTCCCCGTTGATAACGGAACTGATTGGGAGTATACCTACACGGTAGCGAACCCCGGCAATTACCTTGTGGATGTTGTGGATGCCAATGGTTGTACTAGCCAAGGAACGGCAATTGTTTATGATTTCTTATCTGCCTCAGGCGGATTTACCACCGACCCGACCTGTAATAATGCTGACGGGGAGATTACGATTACCCCAAATGGTGGAAGTGGGGATTTCACTTTTCAACTTCAGGATAGTGTTGGCACCCCCATTGGGCCGACCAACACCACAGGGGTCTTTTCAGGCGTTGGGCCGGGAGGGTACAGGGTATTGGTTACCGATAACATTGTATTCGATGGAGTAAACTTCTGTACTTTCTTAGTGGATAATATCAATATGGATGCGGTGGTTCAACCCGTTATCAGCAATGTACTCGATAATGATATTTCTTGTAATGCCGCGGCCGATGGTAGTATCGATATCATTTTACAGGCTGGAACCGATACGGATAGCCCTATTATATACACTCTTTATAATGCCAATACCACAACGCCCATTATTCAACAGAATGGCTCAGGATCCTTTACAAATCTTAGCCAAGGCCTGTACGATGTCGAGGTTCGCTCTGCCAGAAATTGTGTGGTTGTCGCCGAGGATATTCAAATTGACGAGCCGCCAGCATTTGCTATTAGTATAACCCCTGCCAACCCCGTTTTTGTTTGCGAACCTGGGGCCAATAGATTTAGCTCGGTGACTATAACGGCTGTTGTGGATGCAGTTGATTTCGGTACCCCTGGAAGTTACCAATATAGTATTTCCGGTTTCTCAAATTATCAGTCGAGTCCAGATTTCGACATCGTCGATAACGGAAGCACGCAGAATATTACCATATATGCAATAGATGCCAATGGATGCCAGACAACCTCAAGTGTAACCATCGACCCACCCACTGATGTGACTCCGACACTCACGGTAGTTTCCCCATTGAACTGTAGAGATGATGAAAGGGTTCGTATTACGGTGCCGGCATCTCAGACATCGAGTTTTACGGTAACTACAATTGCTGCCGTAGCAGTGGCTCCTGTTACCAATACCCCAGGAAACGATTTTGTTGACATTGACCTGCCCCAAGCAGGCGATTATCTTTTCGAAGTTGAGGATTTGGTTGGTGGATGTTTTTACCCGTTACCGATACACACCGTAAGTGAACCGATATTCCCAACAGTAGTTATTGCCGAGACCAATCCGATTTCGTGCTTTGGTGCCAGTGACGGCGAAGTTTCGATAGCGGTAACCGATTATACAGGTGTATACACTTATAATGTATACAGCGGCAGACCACGATTTTAGCGACAGGTTCTTTTGATACCGCGGATAACCCAGAAACCATCACAGGTCTGGCCGGTGGTAACTTCTTTGTTGAGGTTGTTTCTACGGATATTCCCTTCTGTACAGGGGATAGTAATGTCGAGACCATACGATCGCCGAACGGCGCTCTTGATGTGACCGCAGTTGAGGTAGGAAACGTAGGCTGTAACGAAGATACCGGATATATTGAGGCTACGGGTATCAATGGTTGGGACGGTTCTCCTTATGAATATCGATTGCTGCGTGATGATGGATCGGGCTATGTTGAAACTGTCCCATTTGGTGCGAGCAATGATTTTCAGACTTTAGCGAGTGGGGATTACCGAGTTGAAATACAGGATGTTGAAGGTTGTACCGATACATTTGATATTACGCTGGATCCGATACCGCCGATTATGGCAGGAATTCGAGAGCCACAGGCATTGGTCTGTCCGAACGGTAACAATGCCATCTTGGAAGCGTATGATCCTACGACCGGTGATGAATTTACGGCCACGGCAGGTGCGACCGGAGGTTTCCCTGGCGCAGGTTATAACTATAGATTGTTATATTTGAACAGTAATGACAACACGGATATTGCCTCAACAAGTGGATTACAGAATTCGCCGACCTTTATCGGCACAAGTGGCGGATATATTAGCGGCGGCTGGTACGCGATAGAAGTTTCATCAAGTTTTGACTGTGTGGGTGTTACCGTGCCTTACTTTGTCGATCCACCTCCGCCCGTCGATCCGCAATTGGTTCAAACGGCCGTGCCCGGTTGTGGTGGAATGGGCGAAATAGAGTTAAGTATTGTAAATTATAATTCGGCGTTTACTTATGAATATCTAGAAATACGTGATGGAGTCGCTTTTGGAATATATCAAGATTTAGTCGGCACATTCGAACGTTTTCAAAGATCCGCCGGCGTGACCTATCAATTCGATGTACGAAAAAAGAATGCATCGAACACTTGTTTACCAGTGAGATCCAACGGTATAACAATGACCGATGCCTCCGGAATTACCTTATTTCCCAATGCTCCGGATGATATTTCATGTGCCTCGGAATTGGACGGTCGTATCGAATCTTTTATCAATGGTGGGGTAGGAAACAATATGTTCTACTTATATAGTGGAGACCCAGTTGATGCCTTTAGCCCTGCCGGTTCGGCAACACTTGTTAGAGGACCACAAGATTACGGTACTTTTGAAGGCTTAGATGCTGGAACTGATTATTATATCGCCGTTACCAGTGGTGCCACTTGTAGTGATATCGCGGGGCCATTTGAGATAATCAGGCCCGAACCGATTATATTCGATGCAACACCCGGCCCTATTTCATGTTTTGGTGAAACGGATGGAAGTATTTCTATCGAAGTGACTAGCGGGGGTGTAGGGCTGATTCAGTTTGCTATTGCACCCAACTTTAACGAGTTCTTTAGTGATGTTGCGACACCGGGCATGTATACCTTCGAAGATTTGGTTGCCGGCACCTATGAGATTTTGATCCAAGACGAGAATGGTTGTTTTGAAAAGGATTTCATAACGGTTACCGAACCCATGGAATTGGTCTTTAGCAATATAACCACTACTCCTGAAACCTGTATCGGATTTGAAGACGGTACCGCTCAGTTGACCATAATCGGCGGAACTCCATTTGTGGATTCAACGACATTTGCCCAGTATTATGAAACCAAGCTGATTGGTCCGAATTCTGATGGAAGCGAAGTCTTTGCGAGAAATGACAGCCTGTATTTTGACAATCTGATTGGAGGAGAATCATATTTGATCCAAGTCGAGGATCAAAACGGTTGTCCGGCCGAAGTAATCATAACCATAGAAATTGGAGTTGACCTGACCGCAGAGCCAATTATCCAATATGGTTGTGAAGGAATTTTCCCGAACAGTACGGTTAGTATCGAGATGCTAGTGCCCAGTTTGTATCCTGAGTTGTTGTTTGCCTTGGATCCAATTGATCCAACGGATGCAATATCATCAAATGCTTCGGCAACGTATACTTGGGCAGACCTTGATGGCGGAGACCATACTGTTTATATCTATCATCAAAACGGGTGTACCAATTCGGTTGATTTCAGTATGGACGCCTATGACCCGTTGACACTTAGTGCCGAAAAGACCGGGCCGAACGAAGTGACTGCTATGGCAGAAGGTGGTTACGGGGGATATGAATATTTCTTCCAAGGTGACTCACAGGGAGATGACAATGTTTACGTTACCAATGAAAGTACGATTGTTACGATACAAGTGGTAGATGAAAATGGATGTGTCGCTGTGGTCGCAATTCCCTTTGAGTTTACTGGAATGTTGGAAATACCGAACTTCTTTACTCCGGATGGCGATGGAAACAATGATGTATGGTATCCGAAGAATAGAGAATTCTTCCCGAATATAGAGGTAATTATCTATGATCGATACGGTAGGGTAGTTGCTCGTCTGGATCAAGTATCCACATGGGACGGAATGTACGATGGTAAAGAACTTCCGTCGGGTGATTACTGGTATGAAGTAAATGCCAATGATAAGAGCAAGATTCATTATATCGGTCACTTTACCCTATATAGATAAACCGTAAAACTTCATAAAGTTAAAAAGGCACCCATTTTCGGGTGTCTTTTTTTTTATATTTACGTTTCATATTTCAAAAACAGGCTCTTACCTTCAAAGGATTTAACTAAACCGCTATGCACTGGAAGTACATAGGTTTTTTTACGAATGAAATTCGTTTTTTGAAAAATATCCGTTTTTGTCGGAAGAGGGAAGCTAGAAGTTGGAAGCATTTGACTTCCAGCTTCCCGCATCCAGCTTCTGGCTAAAAAACGATAAGTGTTTAGAAACTAAAAGTCTTGCATTGAAAAGGCATAGTTTCAACTAACGATTGTGACCAATGAAACGATTATTCGTAGTTTTTATGGGGATTGCATTGTTTCAGGGATGCAGTGCCCAGTCAAATTCAAGACTTATCGATGCTTCCTTTGAAACCGTTATCAAAGAAGAATTTCAATACTATCTTTATTTCCCCGAAAATTATGACACCAATAAGGATGAGAAATTTCCGCTATTGCTTTTCTTACATGGTGGTGGGGAATCTGGTGGCGATTTGGAAGAAATAAAAACCAACGGTCCCCCAAAACTTATTGCCGAAGGCAACGAATTTCCCTTTCTGATTTTAGCACCTCAGAATCCCCATGAAAAAAAGTGGTGGAACACACACGCCTTAATTGAATTGTTGGATGAGGTGGTAGCGAATAACCGCGTAGACAAAAATAGAATCTACTTGACAGGATTGAGCCGGGGAGGAGGGGCCGCCTGGGAATTGGCGGTGCAATACCCGAAGAAGTTTGCAGCTTTGGCCGTTGTATGTGGCATGTCACCATTACCCTATGCCGGTTGGTTAGATAAAGAAATGCCAATTTGGGTTTTCCATGGAACCGAAGATCAATCCATTCCCTTTTCCGAATCCGAAGAGATGGTCAAAAAGTTACAGGCCATGGGATACGATGTAAAATTCACCGCCTACGACGGTGTCGGCCATAACTCCTGGGAAAAGGCATATACAACTGAAGCCCTTTATGATTGGTTTATAGAGCAAAAACGCAAATAGTAAAATTAACAACTGAAGAAATGAGTTTGAAGAGCATTAGTACAATTTTGATGTTTTGTTTAATGACAATGGGTATTTACGCCAGTGATGGTCATCCAGAAAATGAAAACAAAAAAAAGCCGCGAAACATTATTTTTATCCTGACCGATGATCATCGTTTTGATTATATGGGATTTACGGGCAAGGTTCCCTGGCTCGAAACCCCTAATATGGATAAATTGGCGGCAGAGGGGGCTTATCTTCCCAACGCTTTTGTAACGACCTCGCTTTGTTCGCCCAGCCGTGCATCCATTTTGACCGGACAGTTTTCCCATGCCCATACCATAGTGGACAATCAAGCCCCTGACCCCGGCAACCTCACATATTTTCCGCAGTATTTGGAAAAAGCAGGTTATCAAACAGGCTTTTTCGGAAAATGGCATATGGGCGATCATGGTGATGAACCCCAACCCGGATTTACCCATTGGGAAAGTTTCCCCGGACAGGGGGTCTATTACAATCCCACTTTAAATATTAACGGAAAGCGCACCACGTACAAAGATTCAACATATATTACCGATTTGCTTACCGAGCACGCCGTCGATTGGTTGGACAAAAGGGACAGGAAGAAACCGTTCTTTCTGTATTTATCGCACAAAGCCGTGCATGCAGGTTTTCAACCGGCAAAACGCCACAAAGGAAAGTATAAAGGCAAGAAAATTAAGCTCCCCGCTACTTACGATCAGACCAAAACGGGGAAGTACCGTGATTTGAAGTGGCCACAGTGGGTCGCAGATCAACGTATAAGCTGGCACGGTGTGGACTATATGTACCACGACAATCGCGATATTCATGAGATGGTGGTCGATTATTGCGAGACGCTTTTGGGCGTAGATGAGAGCGTGGGCACGGTCATGGACTACCTCAAAATAGAAGGTCTCGACGAGTCCACCTTGGTCATTTATATGGGCGATAACGGATTTAGCTGGGGCGAACACGGCTTGATAGATAAACGACATTTCTACGAGGAATCGGTTAAAGTGCCCTTATTGGTCAGATGCCCAGAATTGTTCGAAGGGGGGAAGTCTCCCAAACAAATGGTGCAGAACATCGATATCGGTCCCACAATTTTGGCAGAGGCAGGGGTGCGGCAACCCGAGAATATGCCCGGTGCCTCGTTCATTCCTATTTTGACAGGAGACAGCAGTGCGACTTCACGAAAAGAAGTCTTTTATGAATATTATTGGGAGTATGATTTTCCAATGACCCCGACCGTATTCGGAATGCGCACCGACAAGTACAAGTACATGAAATTTCAGGGAATTTGGGATCGTAACGAACTTTATGATTTGGAGAACGACCCGGATGAAATGTATAATTTGATAGCCGATCCCGATAAACAGGAAATTGCAAAGTCAATGTCATCTGCTATTTACGATTGGCTTGAAAAGACGAATGGAATGAACATTCCGCTAAAGCGAACGGTAAAATATAGATATGGTGATTTTAAGCATAGTAATGAGCATTGATCGACTTGCAACTATTGCCTTCCAATGGTCTTACGCTCACCATCGATTTTAATAAATTGTACATAATCATTGTTCTTGCCCACAAGAATATATCTATTGCTCCCAATATTAATAGTTGCAATGTCTTTTACATCACCGTTAGCGAATAAACCACTAGTAGAGGATTTAATAGGTTCGAATTTTCCTTGTCCATCGCCTTTCATGAAAAGTCCATTACTAGCATCATTTCTAGGCGTTTCAACCTCTGAGCTATGCAAATTACCGGCGATGATAGCATCCAAATGGGAATCTCCATCAAAATCATCCACCAAGATTTGGTTGATACTGGATATTTGTGCCAAGTTGGGTAGCTTATGGGTAATCAATTCACCTTCTTTATTTTCTAGATAAACGCTTGCAAAGGATTTTACCCGATAATGCAATGAGTTTTCTAAATACTCTTCAGTATATACATCCTCTAAGGTAGCCGTGGAAAACGAGGCATAGCTCTCGAATTTTTTCTTGATCGCAGGCATTTGTTGTGAGGAGCATTCCCTTCCTCTGAGTGGATATTTTTTGCCTCCATTAAAATAACTCAAGACGATATCATTGGTATTGTTACCGTCAAAATCATTGAAATAAATATCAAAGGTTTCTTTTTCATTGGCTTTGTATTTATAGTTAAGGCCTAGATTACCGGCGATAAAGTCCATATCCCCATCATTGTCAAAATCACCTTCTTTGATACTGAACCACCATCCCGTAGTATCATTTAAATCCAATGCTTCTGTTATATCCTCAAAAGTGCCTTTATTGTTTTTTAACACGGTAATGGGCATCCATTCGCCCACCAAAATCAAATCCGTCCAGCCGTCTTTATCATAGTCAGACCAAGTGGCATCGGTTACCATGCCCAGTTCCTCTAGTGATGGGGCTATTTTATTGGTAACATCGATAAATTTTGGCATACCTGAATTACTCACGTTTTCGAGAATAAAGCTATTTGCGGGCAGGGGGTAACTACCTGGCACCAACCGCCCACCAACGAACAGATCTAGGTCCCCGTCTTTGTCAAAATCAAAACTATGGACCCTAGAGCCGCTAGTGATCATTTTTGGCAGGGCCGTGGTTGATTTTGTAAAATTCCCGTTACCATCATTGACGTAAAGTCTATCTTGTAACATGATCGAATTGGGTTCAAATTCATTACCGCCGCTTACGGCATAAATGTCATTGTCACCATCATTGTCCGCATCAAATATATGGATGCCCATATCTTCATGGCCACTGTCTTTAGAAAAAGCTTCGATATTTTGTTTTTCAAATCCATTATCTATTTGAAAATAAACACCCATCGTATTTTGGGAAGCGCTGCCAATAATAAAATCCTCTTTTTTATCTCCATTTAAATCACCTACGGCTAGGCTGGGGCCTAGCCTTGATGTTTGATGGGGCAAAAGAATCTCTTTTTCAAAATCGTCATAAGAATTCTCTATATGCCTGTGTTCTACTAGTATGGAGCTGTCTTTTTCCGTTTCAAATAATTTTTCATTTTCCGTAGTGGGGGAAACTTTTGGGTTAGCGGCATTTTTATGATCCAGTGTCAAGAACTGGTTGCTGCCTAGATCGGTGAGGGTCTGTTCTTTGCCATCGGGCCATTTTACGGTTAAGCTATCAACTTTTTCTGCTTTGCCCAAACCAAAATGTAATTGTGGAGCTACTGAGGATTGAAACCCTCTTGAGAGGGTCATTTCCTGAAATTGGTGAAGACTATCCGTTACTATACTTACGTTCACTCCTACGCCAAACGGATTGTTCTCTGTACCCTTGAAGCGTAAGGAAATAAAATTATTGTTGTCTGAACTCTTGTTTTCAAAGACTGCCGCATAATCATCAATATTGTTGGTCACGATTTCCAGATCCCCATCATTATCCAAATCGGCATAGACACTTCCATTGGAAAAACCTTCAAACGAAATTCCCCAATCTTGATTCGTTTGCTCGAAGGTCAAATCCCCCCTGTTTCGAAACACAAAATTATCTATCTTTTCGGAAGGCATGGCCAAGCTTTTCATAAGAAGGCTATCCTTAGGAGTTCGGTTTTCCTCCATGGCCAAAAAGAAATCCCTATTGTTGATCTCCCTGCGTGTACCATTGGAAACAAAAACATCCTTCCATCCGTCATTGTCCAAATCGGCGAACAAGGGTCCCCAGCTCCAATCGGTAGAGGAAATTCCGGCCAATCTTGAGATATTGCTAAAATCGGGGAGTGAATCGTTGAGAAGCCCGTTATTCAATTGAAGGCTGTTCTGCATGTATTGGTAATGAAAACCTGAATTTACGGTACTCCAGAATAAATTAGGATCCATGCTCGCCATGTTGGCTTTGGCCCTTCGGTTGTCTATGGGGGTCATATCGACCTGAAGTATATCTAGCAAACCATCATTATTAAAATCGGCAATGTCAACCCCCATTCCATAAAATGAGGTGTTTTTGGTCAACGATTTGGACAGCTCGGAGAAAGTCCCGTTTTTGTTATTGATATAGAACAAATCGGGCGTGCTAAAATCACAGGATACATATAGATCGGGCCATCCGTCTTGATTTAAGTCGCCAACAGTGGCGCTTAGCGAAAGACCAAAACTGCCAAGGCCCGATTCCTCGGTCACGTCGGTAAAGGTCGCTCCATCATTTCTATATAGCCTATCGATCTCGTCCGGTTTTGGAGACATTTTTTTAAAAAGATAAAAGTGGTTCGGTGCATTGAAGTTGGTCGGTGGATAATTGGCGACATACATATCCAAATCTCCATCTCGATCATAGTCAAAAAAGGTGGCCTGTACACTATTGCCAAGATCCGCTATGCCATATTCTTCCGCTTTTTCGGTAAAGGTCACCTGTCCTGAGCTTGTCGAAGGGCCATTATTCATAAAAAGTTGATTCTTTCTAGACCCGAACTTTCCTCCTACGGAGCAATAGATATCCAAAAAACCATCATTGTTTACATCGGCCATAGTGGTGCCGGTGTACCAACTCGAATCACCACTAACTCCGGCTTTTTTGGATATATCCTCGAATTTTAGATTTCCTTTATTAAGGTACAGCTTATTGGCTACTTGATTGCCCGTAAAATAAAGATCCACAAGACCATCATTGTTGACATCACCGGCGGAGACCCCTCCCCCCATATATATATAACCGTAGGTGAAATAGTTGAGGGAATCATTTTCGGTAAGGATGTTTTGAAAGTTGATTCCTGAGTCCCGTTCCGAAATTTGTTCAAAAATCTTGTCCTTCGTAGTTTCGGGGTCTTTATTTTTTGTACTACACGACCAAAATACTCCGAGCAAGATCGTACATAAAACAATCCTTTTCATGTTCATTTTTTACACAGTAAAGATACTAATTCGTCTTAGAGACTGTTTTGAAATATGTCGTTAGAATTGTTATGGCCTATTTTTAATGCAGAACGAGGCATCCGCCAAAATAAGGCGGACGGTTTAAAATTTTAACGAAGTTATGCGCAAAAAGGGGGTATAAGAAAATAATCGACATATTTCAAAACAGTCTCTTACGCAATGTAATGAAAAACAAAGCGGGGCATTTTAAAATGCCCCGCTCAAACTCATTATATACTATGGAAATTAGTATCCCGGATTTTGAGTCAAAATACCCCCACTTAAATCTATGGCATCTAAGGGTATAGGTAATAAATCATGTTTGGCTTCATAAGGGTTTGTTTTCCCGCCAAAGTTTGTAATGGTACGGGTTTCGTTTGTGATATATGTATTAATTATATCCACTCCATTGCCCCATCTTCTAATATCAAATAGACGATGACCTTCCATGCCCAGTTCCAATCTACGTTCATGACGCACGGCTTTTCTAGCGAATGCCTGATCCGCAAAAGCACCATAAGGTTCTATCTGGTAATTCGCGGCATCGGCGTCACCTGCTTCGTTTTGAACATAGGTCATATTTTTGGCCCTGTTCCTGACCATGTTGACCCACATCAAGGCAGTTGCAAGATCATTGGTCTCGGCCGCCGCTTCGGCCGCCATTAACAACACATCGGCAAATCGTATGATATGATAGTTTATTCCGGAAAGTTGTTGCCCCCAACCACCATTTCCCTGATTGGCATCTTCACCGGACTGATAAACATTTTTCGAGGGTAAGTAAGGTCCTGAAATATCAGCGAATGTTGCTCTAATCCAAGAATGCCCCGGGAAAGTACCATAGCCGTTATAATCGATTCCTCTTCTACCAACGGTATAATCCAGTCTGGGATCTAAAGGTCCGGCATGGGGGGTAAACGGATCGGCATCTACTATACCGTAATCATTTGCCACATCGGTAGCATTAAAGGTATCTAACAAAGGAAGACCAGTTGCATCAGTTTGAAATGCGTTTACCAAATCTTGTGTAGGTTGGTAAAATCCGCAACAGGAGCCAAAGGGTCCTGGATTGGGATAGTTCAACACGCCCCCCACATTTCCATTAGGGGATTGCCCATCATCCGCGGTAAACTGAATCGAAAAAATCGATTCAACGCTGTTGTCCCCTGGAAGTGAAAAATTATCCAAGAATTCAGCATTTAGGTCATAGGGGCCATTATTGATAACATCGGTAAATAATGCCAATGCAGGCCCCCAATCATTTTGCTGAAGGTGAACCTTAGCCAAATAAGCCTTTGCGGCCCAACCTGATGCTCTACCTACTTCATCTTGAACCGCAGGTAGATTATCAATGGCAAATTGAAAATCTGCTTCGATCTGATCCCAAATTGGTCCGGGATTAGGTTGATTGAACTCGGTATTGGCATAATTCTCTTCAGAGATGTAGGGCACATTACCGTACATTCTTTGGATTTCAAAATTATAATGCCCTCTTAAGAACCTAGCTTCTGCAAGCTTGCCCGTTAAATCAGCATCTTCTATTTGCCCTATTAAGGTAATTACGGCATTTGCCCTATTTATACCAGCGAAAACCGATACCCATCTTCCCAAGATATAAGGGTTGCCCGTAGACCAGTTATATATTTCAACTTCAAACAAATCTCCTTGGTCACCATCTGTACTGCCTTTATGGGCATCATCTGACAAAACATCAAACCACCAGTTGTCACCACTGGCCGAAAAACCATTTCCGCTTGCGTTAGCTCTTCTGCCATCTAAGGTAGAGTAGGCACCAACCAGTAGCAATTCAACTCCTGCTTCATTGGCCACGGCTGCATCGTTCAAAGCTCCTACTTCCGGTATTTGGGTGAAATCATCACTACACGCAAATACGACGGCTAAAAGCACTGCATAATAAATTAGTCTCTTTTTCATTTTTTTTAAATTTTTATATTAATACCTAAAGTTACTATTCTAGACTGCGGGAAAATATTACTGTCAACACCCAAAGTAGTATTACCAGTCTGGTCAGCAACTACATTTGAAGAAATTTCAGGGTCAAAACCCTGGTAATCGGTTATAGTGAACAAGTTTGTTCCCGTTACATAAAATCTAAGGGATTCCATACCGATTCGTTCCGATACTTTGTCAGCAAAAGTATATCCCAATTGTAGGTTTCCCATTCTAAGAAACGAACCATCTTCCACAAAATACGAATTGGGCTGTGTTTCACTATTTTGAATCGAGTTGCTCAAAGCGGGCAAGGTAGCGTTGGTATTGCTTGGCGTCCATGAATCCAATACGCGTACACTCCTATTTCCGTTGACAAAGGTGGGGAAATCGGTAAATATCTTTTCATAATTATAGATATCATTACCTTGAGACCCCCGAAATAAAGCAGAAATATCAAAGCCTTTATACCCAATATTAAGGTTTACACCATAGGTGAAATCTGCATGCGGGGATCCTATAAAGGTACGATCGTCATCGTCAATATTTCCATCACCATTAATATCGGCATAGGTAAACCTACCGACATCATCAAAACCGGTTACCTGTCTTCCATAGAAAGAAGAGATAGGTCTTCCAACAGTGGTTCGCGTTACTGGCCCTCCTCTAAAACCACGACCTGTTTGAAACTCACTGATCAAAGCGGTCACTTCATTGGTTACTTTCGAAATATTTGCCAAAATGCCATAAGACCAACCAGCGGCTGTACTGTTATTATAACCCAAGCTAAGATCAAAGCCTTTGTTATTTACATCACCTAAATTTACGAAAGGAGCTGCTGCATCAATGGCCGTGGAACTGATCAGTTGAAGGTCCTGTGCGATAAGGTCTTGGGTGTCAATGTTAAAATATTCGAATTCCAAAGAAAGTGCATTGTCGAAAAAACCGAGCTCTATACCAAAATTCGTAGCCACGGAGGTCTCCCATCTCAAATCAGGATTTCCTACACTTGCAAGGATGGCCCCTGTAGCGATACTACTACCGTCTATGGCATAGTTTGCGAGATTTTCATTTAGATTCGATACGTTGCCCGTAAGACCTCTCGACGGTAAGGTTTGATTACCCAACTGACCCCAAGATCCTTTTAATCTCAATCGGCTCACGAAACCATCTTGCGGAAAAAAACCTTCATCGCTAATCAACCAACCGGCACTAAAAGAAGGAAATATATCACTTTTGTTATCACCAAGAAATCTAGAAGATGTATCATTTCTTAAGGTGGCGGTTAGAAAGTATTTGCCATTATAAGAATAATTGGCCGAACCAAAGACCGAAAACAAAGAACTGCCTTGGTCGATGGCATTGTTTATATTTGGGGTTCCACTACCGTTATTTAAAAGATAGAAATCAGGAGTTTCGAATAAAAATCCATCTCGGCTAATTTGACTTGACTTAGTTCCATCTTTTACGGCCTCTATACCTGCAATGACATTTAAGCTATGATCACCAAAAGATTTGTTGTAGTTAAGGATGTTTGTCCATGTCCACCCAAAATTATCCGCCTGCTGTTCGGTAAGGGTATTGGTACCAAGGGGTTCGCCATGTTCGGGATCCAATGCCTGAAAGGCACGACTGTTGAACGAATCGATATTGCCGCTTACCGTAGTTTTTGCAGTAAGGCCATCAAAGATTTCAGCGGCTAGGTAAATATCACCAAAAACACGCAATCTCTTACCGTAATTATTTTTTAATCTTTCTAGAAGAGCTAGGGGACTTCTCGAGTTGCCAGTGCCCTGTGCTCCTGTGCCTGCAAGCCTTCCTTCATCATCGTAAAGAGGAATTAAAGGGCTGCTTCTCAGTGCTTGATTTACCACATTGCCGTTTACCGTTCTAGAGAAGGCTACACTTAAATGTTGTCCTATGGTAACCCTATCGGATAATTTAAATTCTGAATTCAATCGGGTAATACCCTGTTTAAAGCCGGTATTCAATTGTATTCCTTGTCTGTTAAGATAGGAGGCAGATAAAAAGTATTTCCCCGTTTCATTCCCATTTTGTACAGACACCGAGGCACTTTGTGTAGGCGCACTTCTCATGATGGCATCAATCCAATCCGTTCCACCAGGAGTTATCGTTGCAGAAGCAGGCCCCCGAACAATAGGATTGTATGAAACTACTCTTGTATACCCCTGTAAAGTCGATGGCACTACGGCAGTTGACCCCGATCCGTATTGAGGATGTGATAAGGGGGTGCCGTCATTGGCCAAACTTTGAAAAATCATATCGCCATGCTGTTGGGCGTTTAGAAGCTCTGGTATGTTAATAGCGTCTGAAAAACCAGAGTACATATCAACAGAGATAAGGGGTTTTGACATATTGTATCCACCAGTTTTAGTAGTTACGATCACAACACCGTTAGAGGCCCTGGCACCATATATCGCAGCTGCACCATCTTTCAGAACGTTCATTTGGTCAATATCATTAGGGTTGATACTATTTAAAACATTAGGATCGTCTGTTTGTACCCCGTCAATAATATATAAGGGGTTGGTATTGTTCACCGTCCCAACACCACGAATGGTGATTCTTGGTGCAGCTCCTGGGTTGCCGTTGCTAATAACGGTAACCCCTGACACCCTACCTTGTAAGGCCTCTGCGGCATTGACAATGGGTGCCTTTGTGGCTTCTGACATATCTACCGAAACAACAGACCCTGTTAAATCACCCCGGGTTTGGGTAGCGTACCCAAGAACAACCACCTCTGCCAATTGGCTAGCATCATCGGACATTGATACATTAACGGTCGACTGCCCGTTTACGGCCACTTCTTGTGAAGCAAAACCAATATAGCTGAATACCAAGGTGGCATCGCCATCTACATTGATCGAGTAATTACCGTCAAAGTCGGTTTGGGTACCGTTGGTGGTGCCCTTTACAAGTACGTTTGCTCCGGGCAATGGTGCCCCGTCAGCATCTGTAACGATACCGGTAACCGTTGATTGGACGACAGCATCCAAATCAATATTCAATAAGTTAGTTTCAGGATTTGCGTGAGCCAGTTGAGCTCCCAGGCAAATCATCATCGACAAAAGCCCAACGCCAAAAGAGGCAAATTTTCCCTTGGGCCTAAACGAAATGTAATCGCGTTTTTGATTCATAATCTTTGTTGTTTGTTAGTTTAAATTAGTTTTGAAATTCAAAGGTTTTTCAACGCCTGCCCGATGAATGACAGGAAAAGAAAAACCCAAATTTAGGATAATATTAGCAAATTTTACTGAAACAATAAAACATAGTATGTTATAATTTGTTCGAGGACCCTATAACGATTTCGCTGAAAAGTAAAGGAAAAGTTAACCAAGCCCCTATAATCTCTGAGAATTATGCAATTATCTCGGAGTAAAAATTGAGGATTTTATTTTTAATAGCAAAGGTCAAGCGAATTGTTAAGTGTTTTCTGGTAATAACATTTAATCATTGATTTTTATCAGCTTTTAGGCAACTATTCAGCCCTCTCTTGTCATTCCGAGGCACGAGGAATCCCTGCGTATGCTTGTTCGGGTCCCGTTTTGGGATCGGTGGCCGATGCCGGTACTTGTACTGAGCCTTTCGGCTTTAGCCTGTCTTGAGTATTTCGGCTACGCTCAATATAAACTTCTAGCCGAAAGGCTCAATATAGCACCTGCCGAAGTACTTGTGCTGAGCGAAGCCGAAGTATTGGCAAGAAAGC
>QIJL01000002.1 GCA_003232435.1 Flavobacteriales bacterium
TCTTTCGTTCAGGATGGTACCGCCAAATAGACTGACCTTTGAACCGAACATTTTTTGACACTTCAGAATTAATATTGGCCGTGACCGTGCTTCCGGTCGCACCATACAACCAACCATCTGGCCCCCAACGTAAACTGTTCGCCACGGCGTGGGTATCTTCCAAGCCAAAACCGTTCAAATGAACCTCTGGTGGCCCATCAGGTATTCCATCTCCTTCTTGATCTGGGTAGGCCAGTAGGTAGGGAGGGTTCAAGACCCAGATTTTTCCCCTTCCAAAAGTGACACTGGTCGCAATATTCAAACCTGTAATGGCATCAGTGGCCTTATCAAAAATTCCATCACCGTTGGTGTCCTCGAAAAATGTGATTTTATCCGCACCGGATATTCCATGGGGCGGTGGGGCGGGTATTTTGTCGTATTTGATCCTTAAATGATTGTCCATTCCCATAACCTTCAATCCCTTTGGGTATGGGTATTGGCTGTATTGTACCACCCACATTCTGCCCCGGTGGTCGAAATTAAGTTCGACCGGCTGACGTACTTTTGGCTCTGCAAGTACCAGATCCAACGCTAGGTCGACAGGATACCGAAATTGTTTTAAGGCATCTTCCGGAGGTGTAGGTTCAGAATTGTCGGTAAGGGCTCCCCTGCCCTCAAAAGTCTTCATATAATCCGCTACATCTTTAGTACCGGCAAGATCCTGTATGTCATTGGATTCCTTTTTATTATCGGCACAGGCGATCAAGAAAATAGCAATGAAGAAAAAGAATGGTGCTTTATATTTTGTTTTAGTTGGATGGATCATCGCAAGATTGCAGATTTAACTCATAGGTACATACCTTCTAGTTAGTTTTTTACACTTGAAAAGACGGTATCCAATAAAATCGGTTTTCCGCCATTGCGTTTACTCTCATCGGCAGCTTCCATAAAAGCATAGATCTCTAAGGTTTCTTGTGGGTCTACGGGAGATTTTCCAGTTCGGAAAAACTCAACAATCTGCACCAATAAAGGTTTATACCCATCATAGGGGCCTATCTGCGCATTGCCGTTCTCACCGAATACCGTGCCCCCATAACCGATTTTACCGGAGCGTCCACCCCGAAAAGTGCCTACCCGGCCATCATCCCAAATACCTACAACGACATCGGTATCTACTGTGTGGGTACGGCTTACACTTTTGCAACCGGGACCCATTACCGTAAAAAGTAATTCTACCCCATGAATGCCGTACCAATATAAATCTGGGTGTGTTTTTTCAAGGGAAGCCGGACTGTAGGCACTTGCCCCAAGCACTTTGCCAATGGTGCTGCCCTGCCTGACCTCTTGGGCGTTCTTTGCATATCGCAGCGAAGAAGATGAAAACATGGGTACTTTATACGCTTTGGCCGCCTCAAAAATAGCATGGACATCGGAAAAGGAAGCGGCAACAGGTTTGTCTATGAACACCGGTTTTCCTGCCTTGAATACTTGTAGTGCCTGTTCTAAATGCGGTCGGCCATCATTTGTTTCGAGAAGAACAACGTCAACCTCTTTCAACAGTTCTGCTATTGAACCCACTATCTTTACCCCCATTTCCTTTATTTCCTCGGTGTACTTGGGAATTCGACTGGTACTTGATTCAATATCCTTACTTCCCCAAGGATAAGCGGCAACCACAGGGTATCCAGCCAATTCGGGCTCAACATCAACAGCGTTCAATAGCTTTGTGAACGCAATACTGTGTGAGGTATCGAGCCCGATGATCCCTACTCGGGTTACCTTGGCCTTGATCTGTTTTGTCGACATAGCGGCGTAACCTTCGATACCAAGCCCCAAACCGACCAAAGAGGCTGTTTTGATAAAATTCCGTCTTTTGATATTTTTCATAATGATTTCGTTTTTTGAAATTCTAATGCTTGAACAAGTTGGCATAATGGTCTAAAGGTAAAAATAGACCGGCACTTTCAGAATAAAAGTCTTCGTTCAAATTGAAAATACCGTTTACGGGTTTGTTCCATGAAGCCCTGCCCCTGGGGTGGTAGTCGACCATAGTATCCCAGTTTTTATAGTTTTGGGCACCGTTGGTTTCCAATAGGCCGTCTTTCAGGCCCGGTAATGGGGCAAGTCGGGCCGCAACTGATTTGTTCCAATCTACCAATACAGGGTTCACCGTAAGATCGGCACACAAACAAGGTATATTATGCTCATGTGCCAATTTTACTATTTTCATGGTCATACTCAGTGTTTTGGCAATTGGCTTTAAGGCTATGGCCGAATACCCCATTTCTATTCTTTCCAAAGCATCTTTATCTGTATGGGCACTTTCATCTGCCGCTAGTTTTACGTCAATATCGGATACATCTTCTTTAAGATCTTCGGGAAATGGTTCCTCAACGATCAATAATCGTTCAAATGCCCCTATTTTTTTACAATGATCTAAATAGCGCAACAAGGCATCTTTTGATCGGTACCGGCCATTGGCATCTAAATAGTATAGAATCTTTCCGGTAGGGGAATTCTCGGATCGTACGCCCGCCAATTTTTTATGGATTAGGCTCATTCTCCGCATATCTTTTTCCAGCATTTCTTGTTGGGTACCGGGCGACCCTATTTTTATTTTTATGACATAATAGCCCACGTCGCCGAACTCGGCAATTTCCGATTCAGAGGTAGAATATGAAATAGCGGGCACACTGGCTACTTTGGTATTCTTATAGGAGAGTCCGGGTTTATATATATCCGGTATAAGGTCATCAAAAGAAGTTATATTATTTTGTTTGGCATATAATAGCCAAGCGGCGTTATCGACCGATACCAGTGCATTAAGGGCAAAGGTCTTACGGAGTTTCGGATTGTTGGTTATTTTTATACCATAATCATGTACTTCGTTCAAGATAGCATCGATCATATGGATAGGAGAATCAAATGATTGCCCTCTCACGAGTTGAATGGCCCTATTTGTTAGGTTGTACATGAGCGCACTACTTCCACTTTCACCCCATTGCGATGCCACTTTCGAATCTGACCATAGCGGACTTTGAATACCCAGACCGATAGTACTATTACCGGAATTATCTTGTAACTGTGTTACTACCTGCCATAGTCGCGTAATATACCCGCCTTTGAATCCGTACGAATTTATCAAAGGTTCTCTTTCAAATGTTACTTCTGCCTTATCGATCGATAAAGGATTTTTCATGGTTATCTGGTTTTGTGCCCTCATAATATTCGGTAATCCTAATGTTGTTGCCCCGGTAAGTAATGCCATTTTTTGCACAAAACTTCTTCGGTCGGCTTTAAAATTCGAGTTCATATTTTCATTGTTACATATGATTTTCTTGGTAATCGGCATAATGAACTCGTTTAAACTTTTTCAATTGGCTAAAAAATCGCCCTTTTGCGCCCGCTTTTTGCCCTTTTTTCGTCCCGTAACGATGCTATGCGACTCAAAAACGCCTTCAACCGGACCCAAAATGGCTAATTTTCGCCTCAATCCAAAAAGTTTAAACGAGTTCAATTCGGACTGTTCAAAACACCCCTACCAATACCGCTTTTTTACTTTACCCGTTAATTTCATCAAAGCAACAGGTTAAAATAAGCTATTATAATGATTTGAAGGAATAAATATTCCACCGCTCTCTTTATAGAACTGTTCATTTAACTCAAAGGTGCCGTTCACACATTCGTTCCAAGATTCGGTTCCTTTCGGATGATATCCGATCATAGTATCCCAATTGCTATAGTTCTGGTGGCCATTGGTTTCCAGTAACCCGACCCGTAGCCCGGGCAATGGCTTTAGACGTGCCGCTACCGACTTGTTCCAATCGATCAATACCGGGTTTACCGTAAGATCTGCGCAAAGGCACGGGACGTCTCGATCATACGCTGATTTAGCAATTTTCAAAGTCATGCTCAATGTTTTTGCTATTGGCTTCAATGCTATGGCCGAGTAGCCCATTTCCATACGTTCCAGAGCGTCTTTGTCAGTATGGGCACTTTCATCCGCGGCCAACCGGGCGTCAATATCGGATACGTCTTCCTTGAGCGATTCCAAAAAGGGTTCTTCTATTACTAAGATTTGATCATAGGCGCCTATTTTTTTACAATGATCTAAAAATCTATTAAAGGTATCTTTTGACTCATAGCGCCCATTGGCATCTGGATAGTAGCGAATTTTGCCGCTATTTGAATGCTCTGTTTTAACGGATCTCAGTTTTTCATGCACAAAGGTCATTCGCTCCATATCTTTTTTCAGCATTTCTTGCTGCGATCCCGGGGCTCCGATCTTTATTTTTAGAACAAAATATCCTTCTTTGGCCAAGCTATCTATCTCTGTTTCCGAAGTAGTATAAGAAACAGAGGGGATGCTCGCCACCTTACCGTTCTTATACGATAAGCTTTCCTTGTAGATTTCTGGGATAAGATCATCAAAGGAAGTGATTTCATTCTGTTTGGCATACAACAACCAAGCTGCATTATCTACGGGTACAAGTGCGTTGAGCGCAAATGTCTTTAATAGATTTTTGTTTTCGGTTATTTTGATCCCATAGGCATGTACATCATCCAATATGCTATCCACCATATGGATCGGGGAATCGTAGGTTTTCCCCTGTATTAATCGCAGTGCCTTATTGGTTAGGTTGTACATAAGTGCATTTGCCCCATTTTCGGTCCAGGTAGAGGCTACTAGTTGATCGGACCATAAGGGGTTTTGTACCCCGATACCTACTGAACTATTTCCTGATCTGTCCTCTAGTTTGGCAAGCACTTGCCACAGGCGCGTTGTTTGCCCCCCTTTGAATCCATACGGGTGGCTCAAAGGTTCTATTTCGAATACACCCGCCGTTTTGTCGATCGATAAACTTTTCATTGTCGTATTTCGTTGTTTTTATCCTCGCTTGAAAAAGGTTGGCTGTCCGTCACAATGACGTAACATTCAAAGCAAGACTAAATATATAAAAATAAGGTATAGTAAGGCTGTGGAACTTTTATTTGCTTATCATTGTTGTCCGGTAAACTTTATTAAAAGTTTAGACAATGCCTGTAATCATTAGTCATCAATGCTGAATCGAAACTCGACACCTTGCTTTTGAGACTTTATACAATCTTCAGGGATAGCTAGGAAATCACCTGGTAGAGCTATCGATTTTCAAATAGCTGCAATTTAGTCTTACGTCTTATATCTAGTAGCGCAGCGGTCTTACGCCTTTAACCGGACCGTGCTGTTTGCGTATGTAAAATAATAATTTTGTATATATTTGGCCAACAACTAGATAAGGGACCATGAGCACCAAAAAATTAAATAGGGGTCGAAGAGAATTTGTAAGCAAAAGTTCAAAGGCAATTGCGCTTTTATCATTTGCACCGACTTTTTCTTTGGCAACGAACAAAAAAGGGAAGGAAAAAATAAGACTTGTACTGGTAGGTACCGGTGTAAGGGGCCTCCATTCATGGGGAATCACATTGGTCGACCCTTATGCCGAATATATCGAAATGGTCGGGCTATGCGATATCAATAAAAAGCGGGCAGAAGTGGTCAAAAAGATGATAGGAACAAAGGCCAAAACATATCATTCAAGTGAATTCGATCAAATGATAAAAGAACAAAACCCCGATATGGCCATTGTTACTACAAAAGACAGCGTGCATGTTGACTATATTGTTAGGGCTATGGAATTAGGGTGTGATGTAATATCGGAAAAGCCAATTGCTACCGATGAAATGCAATGTCAACGAATCTTAGATGCTGAAAAAAAGAACGGTAGAAAGGTATATGTAGGTTTTAATGTGCGATATTCGAATGATTCGATCGAAATGAAAAGGGTTTTGGATTCTGGTGAAATCGGCAAGATCATATCTATTGAATATCAGGAATATCTAAATACCGCTCATGGAGCGTCTTACTTTCGTAGGTGGCACGGTAAAAGTAAATATTCAGGTTCTCTTTTTGTACATAAATCCTCTCATCATTTTGATTTGATCAATTGGTTGTTGAATGCCGATCCCGTTGAGGTCCGGGCTATGGGAAAATTGAGCTTTTATGGGTCGAACAATGAGTTCAGAGGCAAGAATTGTCGTAATTGCGAGTATGTAGATCAATGTGATTTTTATTGGGATATCACTAAAAACCAAGAGTTTATGAAGCTCTATGTCGATTGTGAGACAGTTGACCATTATTATAGGGACGGGTGTGTCTGGGACGATGAAATCGACAGCCCCGATTCTGGGTCTGTTTTGGTGCAATACGATAACGGCACCCAATTGAATTACTCACTTAATGCTTATTTGCCCTATGAAGGGCAAAAAATCAGCTTTTCGGGAGAAAAAGGAAGGTTGGATGTTCGCTTGTATTATGACCAACCTTGGCTTGATGAAGTAAAAAGTGAATTTAGATTGACAACTGATAGAAAGACTACAAGATCTTGGGTTATATACCCCGATAAAGGCGAGCATGGTGGTGCCGATGTTAGGATAAAGGATAATTTTTTCAAACCCGATCAAGAAGACGCGATCGGGCAAAGAGCCGGAAGTCGTGCCGGGGTCCTGTCAAGTATAATTGGCATAGCTGCCCTTAAATCGATAAAGTCAGGAAAACCGGTTAAAATCAAAGATTTGATCAAGTTGTAATCAGAGCCTAGTGTCAAGTCAAGCTAAAACCTACGTATGAGGCAATCTTGGATTTTGTGCCGGGCCTAGGCAAAAAATCATTGCATCCGCCTAAGGCGGACGGTTTTATTTTTTAACGACGGTATGGCGCAAAAGATGCATTGGATTATACGTAGGTTTTAGCTTGACTTGACACTAGTCTACCCATACCCCGTTCAACATGACCTTTTTAACATTGTACATGGCATTTATGTCCGCAATGGGGTCTCCATCGATTAAGATCAGATCGGCCTGTTTTCCTTTTTCAATGCTTCCCAAGCGGTGATCGATTCTAAAAAAGCGGGCATTTTCAATAGTTGCCGCCTTGATGATTTTCATATTATCCATGCCAGTTTTAGCCAACAACTCCATTTCATGTTGATATGTCCAACCTGTTTCAACGTATTTATTCCACGGGCCATGAGAACCAAGAACAATCTTAACTCCCGCTTCTTGACATCTTCCGACAAATCTCATCATATTCTGGAAACCCAAATACTTGGTACTATCTTGTTGGGTATCATTCAATCTATATTCAAAAGCACCTAAAGTAGGGGTAACAAAAGTTTGATGATCTACAAGAAAATCGATTAAAGAGTCAGCTGCCTTGCCATTAACATCAATACCCTTCCACATTTCATATCGCCCTGTTTTTCGCTCTTCGCTATCAGCCATTATTCTTTGTCTGTACACTTCCGCTTTTTTCTGTGAGATCAATGCCGTACCAAGAGAAGTGATATGTTCAATGCCATCGAGACCGGCTATAATTGCTTGACGGGCATCTGTAATTTCTAAGTGCCCTGTGACAGGAAGCCCATGAGCGTGTGCAATATCACATGCTTCCTTGATTAAGCCTAATGACAACCTCAAATATACTTTGATTGCGGTACTCCCTTGGTCGAT
The DNA here is from genome assembly GCA_003232435.1 of Flavobacteriales bacterium. Lineage (GTDB taxonomy): Bacteria > Bacteroidota > Bacteroidia > Flavobacteriales > Flavobacteriaceae > Aurantibacter_A. Next base: position 7,528 of record QIJL01000002.1, read on the forward strand.
CAAAAATTTCATCGCCTCTTTTACTTCAGCCTTGTCCCTAACCACATAGGCATCATTGGGATACGTGGGCGGGGGCATGTCTAGATGTGGCCCGGTCAAGAACAGTCTTGGAAGAGGTTGCCCGGATCGCCGTTCAGAATCATAATCTTCAAACCAAATTCCAGGATCTCTTAGAGATGTAATACCTCGTTTTAAAAAAATTGTAGGGTAATTCTCAGAATTATGGTAATGCGCATCAATTAAGCCAGACATAAGGGTTAACCCTTCTCCATTTAATATTTCTGCACCTACGGGAATCTGCATATCACCTGTTTTTCCAACTCCGGTAATAGTTCCATTTCTCACAATTATAGATGCATTTTCTATCTGATGTTCACTAACTCCGTCAACAAGCGACACACCGATAATAGCTATGGTCTTATCCCCAACAGGAATCTCATTACTATTCACCTCGGTTATCGAAATAGTTTTTTTCTTTTTTTCGATTACATCGGATGAACTTTTTGGCTTACAAGAAGAAGATATTGCCAACAAAACGAACGGCATGAATTTTAATATCAAAATTGCTTGAAATGATAATTGTTTGTTTGACATGATCAAAAAGGTTTTATCGATGTTGTTGAACTCGTCTTGAGTTTCTCTTTCCTGCCTGCCGGCAGGTACCTGCAAATCTAGGGCTTAAAAGCCGGAATTTTCGATTCCAAATAAAAACTCAAGATGAGTTCAATACCTTCTTTTTACTCTTTGTATTTAAAGCGTCGTTTAAATCAATATTTAAGTATTTCCCTGATTTTTTTTAACAGGGCTTCGGCAATCCTATAAGAACCTAGATCGGAAGGGTGCACCCCGTCAACGGTACACTCATAATAATCTTCCCCCAACACAACAGAGCCGTCCAAAAAATAAATATTGGTGTCGCCCGTATCTTTTCTATTGGCCACCAGCTTCTTTTGAAAATCTCTGTTGTTCATTAATAATTCAAACGCTTCACTTCCGTCGGTTGCAGATGCATAGCGGGTCTTCGACATAATTAAAATAGGTGTTTTAGGATGTTTTTCCCGTAGGATATCCACAAATGGCCCTATCGTACCCCGAATGGTTTTATTGGCATTTGCCTCATAGTCCAAAATAATCAGGTTTACCCCTGAAATTTGATTGATGATCTGTGCCAAATCGGGCTCTCCCTTTCCATTTCCTGAAAACCCTAAATTCACGAACTCGGTATCCAGTTTTCGGCTAAGTATATTTGAATACGCCATTCCAGGTCTTGATACGCATCCGCCTTGTGTAATCGAGGTCCCGTAAATTACGATCTTTCCAGGATGTGCAAATGGTTCGGGTTCTTTTAGTATCGAATTCTTTTCAATTCCGATAAGGAGCGATTCGACCCCATTATAAAGTGGAAAATTTAAGGTCAGGTTTTGCATTTCATTTGTTTTTCGTATTTTAAAAATTGCTTGATATCGTATCGTATCATGCGGGAATCTAGTTGTCTTCAAGAACCGTTGAAACCCCTTTTCTTTTACATATAGATCAAATCCGCTTTGCCCGGTCGCTGGCATATGGTACATTCCGGACCTTTCCGGCAATTCAACTTTTAATACTATTTTCTTGCTATTGGTTCGAAATCGCAATTGCCCTCCGGCGGTTTGATCCGCCAGTCGATCTACCGCCTCTGGTATTTTCCAGTCTGAGTGCAAAGGCAACCTTCTGAAAACGCTATCACGCCCGATCCACTCAAAACCGACCAGGTCAAAGGGTTTTTCCCGCACATCGAACCAAATTATATTCTTATCGGCACCGCTCTTTTTTATTGACATCGCCGAATCCAATTTTTGAGCGGTAGGCACTTGGGCAAGTGACGCGGAAGTTATACCCAATACGAACCCTACTACATATAGATACTTCATTTCGTTTGTTTTATTAGTGAAACTCGATTTTGAGGAGTCCGCCAAAGGCGGACGAACTCAAAATTATTAGTTGAACTAACCCCGCTTTTTCAGCGGGGTCTGGGTTTAATACCTCGTCCGCCTTTGGCGGACGATTCCTAATTAATGGATCCAGTCCGCCAATTGGCGGATGGGGTTTAATACCTTTTATCGCGAAGATCGAGGATTAAAAAGTGTGTTTAAATCAGACTTGATCAGTAAGCTATAAAGATATTCTGTATTATCGAAAAAAAAGGTTTAGTAAACGATTAATGTACTTTATCTTTCATAAGGCTGTAAAAATATCTTACATTTGGTTTCTATTTTGAAATAATCAAAAATAAATTTATGGTTTTGACGACCAGTTAAAAATAAGGTTGATATTTTATGGGCATAGATTCTAGTTACACCGCCAATGAAATTGCAGCCCAACCGCGTTTGTGGTTGGAAACTTATTCCATTATTGCTTCAAAACAAAAGGAATTGGCTACTTTTTTAAGCAAAGCCTTGTTTTTTGAGGATCTACGGGTAATATTAACAGGTGCGGGTACATCTGCATTTATCGGAGATGTTTTGCAAAAAAGTTTTCAGCGAAAGACGGGCCGGGTAACCGAAGCGGTGGCATCAACAGATTTAATTTCGCACCCCGACGATTTTTTCGTCAAGGCCCAGCAACCTGTCTTAATGGTGTCGTTTGCACGTTCTGGGGATAGTCCTGAAAGTTTGGCGGCGGTGGATTTGGCGAATGGTCATTGCGAGAATTTGTTTCACTTGATCATCACGTGTAACCCTGATGGAGAACTGACAAAGAATGTTGATCCAACGAATTCTTATGTGCTTTTAATGCCAAATGAAGCGAATGATAAAGGTTTGGCAATGACAGGGTCGTTTACAACAATGTTGTTGGCGGGAATTCTGGTATCGGACCTGGAAAAATTGAACGAAAAGAAAAAATATATTGACTATTTATCGGAGTACGGAAAAATAGTCCTGCAAAAATACGATCAAAGAATCAGGGGGGTCGCTACCCTTGATTTTAATCGCGTGGTTTTCTTGGGGTCGGGTCCGTTGAAGGGAATAGCCAGGGAATCCCAATTAAAGGTCCAAGAGTTATCCGACGGTCAGATAGTGTGCAAATACGACTCCTTTTTAGGCTTGAGGCACGGGCCAAAGGCAGTGATCAAAGATGCTACGTTGGTTGTATACTTATTTTCAAATGATGATTTTGTAAATAAATACGAGTATGATCTAGTACGCTCTATCAATGCGCAAAAAGAGAAATTGTACGAAATAGGAATAGGGGAAATTATTAAGTTCAAAGATGAAATTCAATTGGATCTTTCCATAGAGGTTGCCGACGCAAACAATATCCCCGAAGAATATTTCGCCGTTTGTGCAATTCTTCCAGGCCAATTGCTCGGTTTATATAAATCGATAGATCTTGGCCTGTCGCCCGATTCCCCGTCAATAAACAAGTCTATTAGCAGGGTGGTACAAGGGGTGAATATCTACAAACAATAATAATAGTTTATAGTATGGTTTTATGCGTTTGCCCTAACCCGGCAATTGACAAATTTATTGACATAGATAATTTTATCATAGGCAAAGTCAATAGAATAAGTGAAGAGCGGTCCTATCCTGGAGGTAAGGGCGTTCATGTGGCCTTAGGGGTACGGGAACTGGGCGAAGAAGTAGCATTGTTGGCATTTTGGGGCGGCCCTACAGGGCAATGGGTCAAACAAGAATGTGAATCAAGGGGAATTGCATGTTATGGTCCCGATATAGAAAGTTGGACAAGAACCTGCCTAACCATAAGGTCAAATAACGGTTTTGACGAAACCGAGTTATTGGGGGCAGGTACGATTATCGATCAACATGATTATTCGGCATTTTTGACAGTTTATGAACAACTGCTTAAAGATGCAGAAGTGATTTCAATGAATGGCTCATGGCCAAAAAATAATGTGCAGGCCGATTATGGCCATTTGATTACCTTGGCCTCTGAAAGTTCTAAAAAAACGTTTTTGGATTGTTCAGGGAGCGCATTGCCCAAGGCATTGAAAAAGAAACCTTTTGGGGTACATATCAATCATCTTGAAGGGTATGATCTGTTTAAAACCAATGACCCGATGGCCCTGTCGAAAAGCATAGGGGAAAGTAGTGAACAGGTCGCCATAACTTACGGGGCCGACGGGTTGTACTTGTCAAATGGAGAAAGTCTGGTACACGCCCTTAGTAGTGTAGAAAAAGTAATAAGTGCGGTTGGTAGTGGAGATTGCTTGGTGGCCGGGCTGGTCGTGGCATATTGTAGGGCTTATGATTTAATCGAAACAGCTAAATTAGCGGCATCTTGTGGGGCGGCCAATTGCATAAGGGCCGAACTAGGTATGTTTTATAAGAAAGATGTGGATCGGTTGGTCGAAAGCTGTGAAATTAGAACGATGTGACCAAGAGACTGTTTTGAATTGTATCAATTTTTTATGCTCCTTTTTAGGTATTATTTCGTTAAAAGTTTAAACGAATTCCATTTCAAAACAGTCTCTATATGAATATTTTAGCCTAGTGGAAAAAAAATTCGACGTCATAGTGGTAGGGGAACTCAATATTGATTTAATACTAAATCAAATAGAAGGATTTCCTGAAGTCGGAAAGGAAATACTTGCAGAAAAAATGACCCTTGCCTTAGGTAGTTCTTCCGCCATTTGTGCAAGTAACTTAAGTTCTTTGGGGCTAAAGGTAGCCTTTATCGGAAAATTGGGAAACGACATTTTTGGCCGGTTCATCATAGATAGTTTGAAAGAAAAAGGCGTGGATACCTCCCTGATAATAATTGATAAAAAACTTAAAACAGGGGCTACCGTTGCACTTAGCTATGACGAAGACAGGGCAATGGTAACCCATCAGGGGGCAATGTCCCATTTAGGATCGGGTGATATAGACAGTGGCAAATTAAAATTGGGCAGGCACCTACATTTTTCCTCTTATTTTTTTCAGCCCGGTTTTAAAGATTCGCTCCATTCCTTATTCAAAAAAGCAAAGGATAGTGGGCTGACGACTTCTTTTGATGTTCAATGGGATCCCATCGAAAAATGGGATCTTGATTTAGAAAAAGTACTCCCCTTTGTCGATGTTTTTATTCCGAATGAAGTTGAATTGAAAAAGTTAACTGGCCGATCTGATTTGAACCTGGCGATAACAACAATTAAGAACATAAGCAAGTATACCGTTGTGAAATGTGGTAGTAAAGGCTCGGTACTTTGCTATGGTGACAAGAAAATCGAGAAAACATCTTTTCTTAATAAAAATGTCGTCGATACCATTGGCGCCGGAGATAGTTTTAATGCGGGATACCTTTTCAAATTCATCAAAGGGAATTCCCCTGAAGAGTGTCAGGTGTTCGGCAATCTGATCGGCGCTGTATCTACCACAAGATCAGGGGGTACCGCTGCGTTTCGGAATCTTGAAACGACAATGGCCATAGCAAAAGAGAAATTCAGTTACACAGAACAAGAAAGATGAAGTTACAAGAGAAATTCGTTGAATTAAGAAGTAAACAACAAGGAATCCTGGCAACCAATTTTTACAATTTTGAAACTCTTGAGGGCGTTTTGTGCGCAGCAAAATCGACAAATCAACCGATCATTCTCCAATTGACCGAAAGTTCGATCAATTACATGGGTTTACCGGTCGCATTTAGTTTGGCAAAATCCATGTTGGCCCATCATGGTGTGGAAGGGTGGATCCATCTCGATCATGGAGATTCGTATGAACTGGTAGCGCAGTGCCTTGATATGGGGTTTGATTCGGTGATGATCGATGCCAGTGAGCAGCCGTTCAAAGATAATATAGCGATTACAAGTAGGGTGGTGAAATTGGCCGAAAACTATGGTGCCAACGTAGAGGCCGAATTAGGGTATATTGCGAAATTAGGTCAAGATAAAGATGGTAGTGGGTTCACGCAGCCAGAAGAAGCGAAACAGTTTGTTGAAGCCACAGGTGTCAATGCCCTCGCAGTTGCTATCGGAACGGCACATGGTTTTTACGATAAAGAGCCCAAGCTCGATTTAGGGTTACTATCAAAAATAAGCAACGCTACAGAGGTGACCCTTGTACTTCATGGTGGTTCTGGTGTGCCTGCCGAAAGTTTAAGACAGGCAATAGATAGAGGCATCTGCAAAATAAATGTGGCGACCGAAATCAAGAACATTTTTATGCGGACGTTAAAGACCAAACTTGCAACGAACGAAGAAATCGATTTGAGAAAAGTATTCCCCACCGCTACAGATCAAGTAATTGAATTGGTCAAAGGTAAATTGGAAATTGTAAGGAATATAAAAGACCAAAGGTAAATACCAACGTGTTAGCGGTCATAAAAAACGAAACCCCTGAATTCAAAAAAGATAATGGCAAAAAAGAACAAAAAACAAGGAATGAGATTATTACTTTTTTTATTGATATTCCTGACCACAATAGTATTATCTAACATATATGGACAAACAACTAATGAAAAATTAGAAAATACCAACTCGCACGAACATAGCAAAAATGAAATAGGTATTTCTATTTCACCGGCTTACTTTATTAATGAAAATGTATGGACATTTGCAATGCATATTCATTACACTCGTGCTATTCCAAAAACAAAATTCGGAATTGGAGCAAGTTTTGAAAGGATAGT